>SLGS01000013.1 GCA_007136565.1 Clostridia bacterium
CGTACCAATATCGATCCCCATCTGGCGGACTTCCTCGGCGCTATCCGCGCCGACGTCTATAAACATTTGTTCCGCTTCGGGTACCCGGCGTTTCTCTTCGGCGGTCTGATAGTGACCGGGCTTCACCCCGATGATCCCCGGATGATCTCCCACCCACACCTTGCGACCGACCAAGAGGGAATCCAGGACTCCCCCGACTTTTTCAAAACGCATAAAACCTTCGGGGTCCACGTATCGCACGACGGCACCCAACTGGTCTGAGTGCGCGGCCAGCATGAACTTGGGCCCGGGGCGTGAGCCACGGCGTACGGCGAATAAGTTGCCCATGGTGTCGACGAAGATTTCGTCGGCCGAAGGGGCGAGTTCATCCCTAAGAAACTCAACGACTCGTCCTTCGTGCCCGGATATCCCGGGGATTGCCATCAGCGCGGCGGTCTTTTCCCGCAATGCTTCTTTCATGTGTTTTCCTCCCATAGGTTATGATGTACATTGGCACCTTTCGCTTCCGCCCAATGTAACCCTGCGGAGGGGTTGCGGAGAGTGGGGCAATGAATTATATTGGCTACAAATATTTCTTGCAAAGGTTAGGGGAGCCCACGTCTTGAAAACGGGTGATCGCGTCAGGGAATTGGATCGACAGATGTCGATGATCGGGCGATATTTCGCCAATGCGCGAAGGGGATTTCGGGACAGCGATATGACCGGTCCCCAGTTTTTCTTGCTGAGAACACTGAGGGATGAGGGCCCCAGGACCATCTGTCGCCTAGCCGATAGTATGTTCCTGAACCAGGCCACGGTATCCAACTTGGTGATTCCCCTCGATGAGCGGGGATACGTGGTGAAAGAACGCGATACTTCGGATCGGCGCCTGATACGGGTAGCCATAACCTCGGATGGAGTGACAGCGCTCGAGGGAATTGAGAGAGACCGTTTCGACAGGCTGGAAAACCTATTGTCCGGGGTAAACTCCGGTGACCTGGACGAGATCTTGCGGATCATGAAGGTGATTACTTCTTCTTTGGGCAGCGAGAATCCCGGGGAGGGGGTTTGACGTGGCCAGTCCCCTGGAGGAATCCTCCAATCCGAAGAATAAGCCGAGGGTAAATCTGACCAGTGGTTCCATCGCTGTATCCCTGTTCACGCTGGCCTGGCCCGTGGTACTTAGCAACTTGCTGCAAACGGTGTACAATCTCGCGGATACCTACTGGGTGGGCGGCTTGGGGGCTGACGCCGTGGCCGCCATATCGGTGGGATTCCCCGTCGTCTTCTTGTTCATTTCCCTCGGCGGAGGATTGGTGATCGCCGGAACCACCCTGGTGGCGCAGAACGTGGGCGCTGGCAGGGACAACGCTGCGGATTACACGACTTCCCAAACCCTGGGGTTCGTCGGGATAGTTTCATTGTGCTTGGCGATACTGGGCTTTTTCTTTTCCGAATCGGTGGTCCGGCTGATGGGGCCGGAACCGGCGGTGATCGAGGTGGCCGTGGTGTACCTCAAGATCTGGTTCGCCGGGGTGCCCTTCGTTTTCGGTTTCTTCGTATTCCAGGCTTTGATGCGGGGCTCGGGTAATACGGTGAGCCCCATGCGCATCATGGTCGCCTCCACCTTGCTGAACATAATCCTCGACCCCTTCCTGATCTATGGTTGGGGACCCTTCCCGGCCATGGGGGTCCCGGGTGCGGCAGTGGCAACGGTGTTCTCCCGGGGGCTGGCGACCATTTTTGGTATGGCGATACTTTTCAAGGGAACGATGGGATTGAAGGCCAAGATCGCGGATCTGTGGCCGCGCTGGGAGACGATTCGTTCGATACTCTCCATCGGGGGACCGGCTGCCATCGAACAATCCTCCAGGGCGATAGGGATGACCGCCATGACCGCCGTCGTAGCTGCATATGGCACGCCCGCCCTGGCAGCCTTCGGCATCGGCAACAGGGTGATCTCCGTGGTCTTCATGCCGAGTATGGGTTTTGCCGAATCCACCACCGCTATGGTGGGACAGAATCTCGGGGCGGGGTTGCCCGATAGGGCGGAGCGGGCGACCTGGATCGGGGCGGGATCGATGATGGGTATCCTCACTGCCTTGGGAGCCTTGATCTACCTCGCCGCAGAGCACGTAGGGGGCATTTTCCTGCCCGCCGATGATGTGCAAGCCTTGCTCCATACCGCGACCTATCTGCGGATCGCGGCCTTCAGTTTCGGCTTCATCGGAGTGATGAACGTCGTAAACGGAGCCTTCAGGGGAGCGGGCAAGACCGCCGTGGCCATGACTTTTTCGATTATAACGCTCATCGGTCTCCGGGTGCCGTTATCCTACTCGCTGGCTGGATTCACTTCCCTGGGCACCCACGGGTTGTGGTGGGGAGTGTTCCTCAGCAACGTGATCGGTGGTATCCTGGCCACCGCGTGGTTCCGCCGAGGCGGGTGGAAACAGCGATTGATCGAAGACGAACCCGTCCCCGGGGGGTGAACCCGGGGACGTCCTTCACTTATCGCCAGGAGGGGTGAACCCCACCTTGGCTCGATGCAGCAGGTTCGCATTCGTGACCACCGACACGGAGCTCAAGGCCATGGCGGCCTCGGCGATGACCGGGTGAAGCAGTCCCGCTATCGCTATGGGTATGGCGACCAGGTTATAGATGGATGCCCAAAACAGGTTCTGGCGTATCTTGCGGAAGGTTGCCCGGCTCACGTTGACCGCGGCCACCACCGACGACAAATCCCCCGAGACCAGGGTTATGTCCGAAGATTCGATGGCGATGTCGGTACCCGTCCCGATGGCTATACCCACGTCGGCCTGGGCGAGGGCGGGAGCGTCGTTGATACCGTCACCCACCATGGCGACTTTCCCAAATTCCCTCTGGAGATCTTTTACCGCCTCGACCTTGCCGTCGGGCAATACCTCCGCGAGGACTCTATCGATGCCCACCTCCGAAGCCACTGCCTCGGCCGTGAGTCGATTGTCACCTGTTATCATGGCCAGCTGGAAGCCCTGGCGAGACAACTCCGCGAGCGCTGCCCTGGAATCATCCTTCAGGGTGTCCGCCACGGCTACGAGGCCGACGACCCGATCCTGGAGTGCGACCAACATCGCGGTACGCCCCATGCCCTCCAACTCTTCCTTTTTCTGCTCGAGGTCTTCGGGCAGGTCGATGCCCGATTCCTCGAGCAGTTCCCGGGTCCCAACTAGAACGGTCTCATCGTCCACGGTGGCTCGGACTCCACGCCCGACGACCGCCGCGAAGTCGGATGCTTCCGAGGGTTGCATTTCGCGTCGGGTGGCCTCCCTGACGATGGCCCTGCCCAGGGGATGCTCGGACCCCGCCTCGGCCGCTGCGGCCAGGGTTAGGAGCGCGTCCTCATCGAGATCCGAGGAGGTGATGATATCGGTGACCTCGGGTGCTCCCCGGGTTACTGTCCCCGTTTTGTCGAAGATGATGGCCCGTACTTCCCTCATGGTCTGGATGGCCTCTCCGTGGCGGATGAGGATCCCGTGCTCGGCTCCCTTGCCGGAACCGACCATGAGGGCGGTCGGAGTAGCCAGGCCCAGGGCGCAAGGGCACGCTATGACCAGGGTTGCCACGGTGGCCGAGAGGGCCAGGGTGTAGGGTCCCAGGTCGGGGTTGATCCACGGCAGGAAACCCGAGCCCCAAACCGCGATGGAGTGCAGGACGTCGGGGAATATGAGCCAGGTTACGAAGGTAAGGGCCGCCACCACGAGTATCGTCGGCACGAAGACGGCGGTTATCCTGTCCGCCAGGGCCTGGATGGGTACCCTCGTCCCCTGGGCTTCTTCCACCAGGCGTACCACCTGGGATAGGAATGTGTCGTCGCCGACTCGAGTGGCGCTAACCCGAACGTATCCCTCGAGGTTCATCGTGCTCCCTATTACTTCGTCGTCCACGTCGCGACGAACCGGCATGGACTCGCCGGTTGCCATCGATTGATCCACGGACGTACTCCCGTACGTTATCGTGCCGTCGGTGGGAATCTTCTCGCCCGGTCTGACGACCATGACGTCTCCGGGGGTCAATTCCTCAACCGGTATTTCCCTTTCCTCGCCATCGACGAGCACGCGTGCGGTCTTCGCCTCCAGCTCGAGGAGTTTCTTGATGGCTTGGGAGGCTCGTCCTCGAGCCCGGGCCTCGATGGCTCGCCCGGTGACGTGGAAGGCCATTATCATGCCGCCCACGCCGGCGTAGTTGGCGATGCCGGTAACGAAACTCAGAGGCCCCGTCAGCAAAGAGATCCCGGTGCCCAAGAAGATGAGGACGTCCATGTTTGCGGTGCGATGCCGGATGGCGTTTAGAGCCGACTTCAGGGTTACCCATCCCGGATAGAAGATCACGATGGATGCGAGGATGATGACTCCCACGTTATGAACCAGGTGGTTGGGCCACATGATTCCCCAAATCATCTCCGGAACCATCCACAAAATGATCGGGATGGTAAGGGCCCACGCCACCAAGACGTTTCGGGAGTGGACGGCGAGTTTTTCCTCTTCATCCTCATCCCGGCTCCTGCGGGACGAGGTAGAGGTCACCGTATATCCCGTGGATTCCACCGCCGCTCGCAGTTGTTCAATATCCGTTTGCGAGGGATCGAAGCGGATAATGGCTTTCTCCGATGATAGATCCACCGATGCACTCTCGACCCCCGGTGTTCGCCGCAATGTGGCTTCGACCGATCCGGCGCAAGCGACACATGTCATCCCGCCTATGCCTATGTGCACCCTCTCGACGGGTTTCTTGATGTCGTAGCCGGCTCGGCGAACCACCTCGTGGATACCCTCGATATCGATGATATCCGGATCGTAGGTGACCGAGGCCGAGTCCGTGGCCAAATTGACCGAGGCTTCAATTACGCCCTCTTCGGCCGATAAAGCTCGTTCCACGGCGCCCACGCAGGCTGCGCAGGTCATACCCTCTATGCGAATTCCCTTGGTTTCACTTCCATTTTTCAAGAACGAGACTCCTCTCGGTTGACTCTAGTGTGGGTTTACCCGAAGGGGAGAGGATTAATCCGGACCCGGGGTCAACGGATTGCGGGTGGAAGGTATGATCGGGTCCGCGAGAGAAGAAAGCATGGAAAATCAGTGGAGATATGGGGGTATTGCGATGGGGGAGCTGGCGTATCTGAACGGAAACTACATGCCGATCGAGTGTGCGAAAATCCCCGTGGAGGACAGGGGATTGCAGTTCGGAGACAGTCTTTACGAAGTCATAAGATTATACGGAGGTGCTCCCTTCAGGGCGGGAGGGCACCTCGAGAGGATGCGCGCCGGAGCCCGCGTAGTAGGATTGCCCGAAGATTGCATCGACGTACTCCCCGAGGTAGTGGAAGAGCTGGCCCGGAGATCCGGGTTTGGGGATGCCTTCGTGTATATTCAGGTGACGAGGGGAGTATGCCCGAGGATTCATGCCTTCCCCTCGGGCCTGCAGCCCACCGTCATAGGGACGGTAAGGCCCTTTGATCGTCTACCGGAGGAATTGTACGTGGAGGGGGCCACGGCGTACGCGGAGCCCGATATTCGCTGGGGTAGGAGAGACGTAAAGGCCACGACGTTGTTGCCGAACATCCTCGCCGCAACGCGAGTTGCCCGAAAAGGAGGTTACGATGCGGTACTCGTCGAGGAAGACGGTACCATAACCGAAGGTACCGTCAGTAATCTGTTTGCGGTCATCGATGGTATCCTGAGGACTCACCCCGTCGGAGAACGTATCCTTTCGGGAATAACCCGGGCGGCCGTCATCGAGGCGGCGAGTAATAAGGGCGTAGAAGTGCTGGAGGAATCCTTCCGGATCCAAGATCTCGACCGGGCGACGGAACTCTTTTTCACCAATACCTACTGCGAGGTATTGCCCGTGGTCCGGGTCGATGATCACGTCGTAGGGGAGGGCGCGCCCGGGCCCGTATCGCGGACACTCCTCGAGGGATTCCGGGATATCGTGCGACGAGAAACGGGCAGTGCCTGAGCCTTTGTGTCCGCGGTTTCAACCCTAAGCGACCATCTGGATGGGGGTCCCGCCGGTGCCGGCGGGACCCGGGATTCTCAGCGCTTCAGGACGCGTCCTCCGCGTTCTTTCGTCAGCTGGCCGTCCGCGATGGTGCGCACGCCGTTTACGAACAGGTGATTCACGCCCTCGGCGTAGCGGCGGGGCTCGCTGTAGGTCGTTTGATCCTCGTACTCATCGGAGTTCCATATCGCGATGTCCGCCAGGTATCCCTCCGCGAGGAGACCGCGATCCTTCAGGCCGAACACCTCGGCTGGAAGGCTGCTGACCCGACGTACGGACTCCTCCAACCCCAATAACGGCAGGCCGAAACGCTGGAAGAATCTCACCATGCCCCCGTAGGTGTTCGGGTGTGGTCGCATGTAGGGCGGTCGATGGACTTCGTAGCTGTCGTCCACCGAGAAGGTGTCCAGGGCGACCATGGTCTTCGGGTGCTTGAAGAACACTTCGTGGGCGACCTCAGAGCCCGGCGTCGGCTCAGAGTGCGTCAGAGGGTCTTCCACGAGAAGATCGAATAGGGTTTCCAGCGGATCCGAC
>SLGS01000109.1 GCA_007136565.1 Clostridia bacterium
ACAACGTCGAGATGGGCGTTCGTTTGATCACTCCCATCGCCATCGAAGAGGGCGTTCGTTTCGCGATTCGCGAGGGTGGACGCACCGTAGGCGCCGGAGTAGTCGCCTCCATCGTAGAGTAGACGGCCTGCGTGCTTTGACAGGCCCCAGTGCCTGTGATATAGTTGGCCGGTCTGACCATAGGCTTCTATGCCCGGCGGTCTAATACGATCGCCGGGCATATCGGAAAGCAAAGGGAGGAGACGGTGCTATGCGGGTTATCATCAGCCTTGAGTGCACCGACTGCAAGGAACGCAATTACAGCACTACGAAAAATCGCAGAAACACCACCGACCGTCTCGAGATGAAGAAGTATTGTAGCAAGTGCAAAGCGCACACAGTGCATCGCGAGACCCGCTGAGGCAGTGATCTTGTCTCATCCTTCGGTGGGTAGTATCATGGAGAGCAGCGACGCTGGATATTGTGCAGGCCCGTAGCTCTAACTGGCAGAGCAGCGGACTCCAAATCCGCGGGTTGGGGGTTCGAATCCCTCCGGGCCTGCCATTTTCCTTCTCGCCCTCCGTCAATTTGCTGGCCGATGTGATGAAAGGTCAGCCCTTGGGAGTGAGCTCCTTGAGTCTTTTTAAGAGAGTCTCGAAGTTTCTTCGCGACGTTCGCGCCGAATTGCGCAAGGTAGTTTGGCCGAGTCGTCGCGAGACGATGGTCTATACCACCGTAGTGTTGGTCTCAGTGGCGATAGTGGCGTCCATCATCTGGGTGGCCGACACCACGTTTGGTGGAGCGATCAGGTTTATCATCGCGAGATGAGGAGGTGAGAGATCTCCCCCGTGAGGTGGGGATCTCAGTGGCATGACAGCATCCGGTGAAGGTACGGAAATATCCGAGACCCGCGATGGGCGGGAACCGGGTGAGTGGTATGTCATCCACACTTACTCCGGACAGGAAAACTCCGTCAAGGAACGCCTCCGCAAACGCGTCGAGTCGATGGGACTGGAAGATCACATCTTCGAGGTCTTGGTGCCGACCGACGAGCGGATCCAGGTCAAAGACGGTAAGAAGACCACGGTAGAGGAGAGAGTCTTCCCGGGGTACGCCCTAATCAGGATGAAGATGACCGAGGAGTCTTGGCACGCAGTTAGGTACACTCCCGGTGTGACGGGATTCGTCAGCTCGGGAACTACGCCGGTCCCCTTGGATCCATCGGAAGTGGACGGTATCAGGAATCGCATGGCGGAAGAAAAGCCCAGGCCGAAAATCGACCTGGAAGTCGGCGAGAATGTCAGGGTTGTATCGGGCCCCTTCGATGGCTTCATGGGGACCGTGAACGAAATAGATGGGCGCCAGGGTAAGGTCCACGTGATGGTTAACATGTTCGGGCGAGAAACGCCCGTGGAGTTGGACTTCACCCAGGTAGAAAAGGTCTGAGGGGCGGCGGCGAGGCCGCGCGGGGAGGATTCGAACAACAATGGCCAAGCGAGTAACAGCAATCATCAAGCTTCAGATTCCGGCGGGCAAGGCGACTCCGGCTCCTCCGGTGGGACCTGCACTGGGACAGCATGGTGTCGATATCATGTCCTTCGTAAAGGAATTCAATGCCAGAACGGCCGAACAGACGGGGACAGTCATACCGGTCGAATTGACCGTGTATGCGGATCGTTCTTTTGAATTCATTACTAAGACCCCCCCGGCCGCGGTTCTCCTGCGAGAGGCGGCGGGTATCGAGAAGGGTGCGGGCAATTCCCTCGAGGAAGTGGCCGGTAAGGTTACCCGGGATCAGTTGAGGGAGATAGCCGAGGTCAAGATGGAAGATCTCAACGCTGCGTCGGTGGAGGCCGCGATGAGAATGATCGCGGGCACAGCCCGCAGCATGGGTATAACTGTTCAGGGTTGACGGGATGTCGTGGGAGGATAGGATCCGTTCGTACCACAGGGAGGTTCGAGAACAAATATGTCTTCAAGAGGTAGAACTTACACGGAAGTAAGGGAAAAGGTGGATCGCGATCATTTGTACTCGCCCGCCGAGGCGATCAAACTGGTCAAGGACACCGCTTTCGCGAAATTCGATGAGACCGTGGAATGCCACGTGCGCCTGGGCGTAGATCCGCGTCACGCCGATCAGGTCGTCCGAGGCGCCACTGTATTGCCGCACGGCACCGGAAGAGAAGTCCGCGTAGTGGCCTTTGCGCAGGGTGAGAAGGCGGAAGAAGCTCGCCAGGCGGGGGCCGACGAAGTGGGCGCCGACGAGTTGGCGGAGAAGATCGAGGGCGGCTGGCTGGATTTTGACGTCGCCATCGCGACACCGGATATGATGAGAGTGGTAGGTAAACTCGGTCGCGTCCTCGGGCCCCGGGGTATGATGCCCAATCCCAAGTCCGGAACGGTTACCGATGACATCGGCAACGCCGTCAGCGAGACCAAGGCCGGTAAGGTCGAGTACCGTACCGATCGGCAGGGTAACGTTCACGTGCCCATCGGCAAGGTATCCTTCGAAGAGGAAAAATTGCTGGATAATCTCCTGGCCCTCATGGATACACTCCAGAAGGCCAGACCACCCGGGGCAAAGGGGAGATACTTTCTTCGTATAACCCTCGCCAGTACCATGGGTCCCGGCGTTAAGGTCAATCCCCTGGAGGCCGTTCCCGGTCTCTGAGGATCGAATAGTTACTCAATATGCCCTGCCCGAGACAGTAGGTGCCGCTTTGATGCAGGCGTAATGACGAATTAACGTCGCCTACCGAGGCAGTCGGTCCCGACCGAGGGGTGGTTCGCCACCTTTATCGGAGAAATCGCGCCCGCTGCCAATTGGCAGCGGGTTTTCGTTTCAGCAGGGCGGTGAAGTGGAGGTGAGGCACGAAATATGGTACGACCCGAAAAGGTCAAAGAAGTAGAACTGTTGACCGAAAAACTATCCGAAGCTGCGTCCATCGTCTTCGTGAACTTCCGCGGACTCAACGTGGCACAGGCCCAGGACCTTCGCAATCAGTTCCGCGAGGTGGGGGTGGAATACCGTGTCGTGAAGAATACGCTCCTCGGTTTCGCCGCGGAGGCCGCCGGCCTCCAGGGTCTCGATGATATCCTCGAAGGCCCCACGGCCATTGCCCTGTCCTACGATGATGTCACGGCCCCTGCGTCGGAGATCAAGAAGTTTGCCCAAAAGACGGGGCTGCTCGAGACCAAGGGTGGTATCCTCGAGGGTACTTTCATCGGACCCGAAGAGGTCAAACGCCTCGCAGACCTGCCGTCGCGCGAGGAACTGCTCGCACAGGTGGCGCGTTGTTTCGCAGCGCCCATGACGAGGTTCGCCAGCGTCGCGCAGGCTCCGGTCCGCGACCTGACATACGTAATTTCCGAGATTCAAAAGCAAGCCGGATGATGCTCCGGTTTCAATATTCGAAAGGGAGAGTGAAATTGAATGGCTTCTAACGTAGAGCAAGTTCTGGAGATTGTCCGGGAAATGAAGGTCACCGAGTTGGCCGAACTGGTTTCGGCCTTCGAAGAGGAATTCGGCGTATCCGCCGCCGCGCCCGTCGCTGCGGTCGCTGCGCCCGGCGCCGGCGATGGTGCCGGTGCAGCCGAAGAAGAAGAGAAGACCGAGTTCGACGTCGTACTCACCAGCGCAGGTGACAAGAAGATCCCCGTGATCAAGGTCGTCCGCGAGCTGACGGGACTCGGCCTCAAGGAGGCCAAGGCCCTCGTCGATGGTGCCGAGGACGATGGCAGCCCCGTCAAGGAGGGCGTCACCAGCGACGAAGCCGACGACGTCAAGCGCCAGCTCGAGGAAGTCGGTGCCAGCGTAGAGATTCGCTAGGATCGGCGATCCGACAAGTCGCACTAATCGAGGCATTGCATATCGGTCCCGGGCTCGCCCGGGACCGGTTGTATCCTTGACCGAGCCTGCCTCTTGTGCTAAAATACTAGGTTGCTATTGGGTGGAATTTGAGGGGGATTGAAGTTCTCCTCGCGATCCGGGTTGAACGCTCATTTTTGCCGGGGCCAGCGTATTGGAATCGCGACCACCCTTCGATGACAGGTCTTGTAAAGCTCCTTGTGGAGACAGGTCGTTTCTTCTTACCGTCCCCCTTAGGACGTAGGCAAAGCCGAAAAGGAGTGAAAGCTGCATGGCCCAGCCGCATCAGGTCGGCGTGAACGTTAGGCGGTCCTACTCCCGACTGGACGAACCCATGGAGATGCCGGACATGGTAGAGCTCCAGCTGAACTCGTACAATTGGTTCGTCAACGAAGGTTTGAGAGAGATTTTCGATGACGTTTCTCCCATCGAAGATTTCACCGGAAACTTGGTCCTCGAATTTGGGGACTATACCCTGGGTGATCCGAAATACGACGTGGATCAGTGCAAGGAGCGCGACGTGACTTACGCCGCCCCTTTGCGCGTGCGCGCCCGTCTAATAAACAAGGAAACCCGGGAAATCAAGGAGCAAGAGGTCTTCATGGGGGATTTGCCCCTGATGACCGATCGCGGCACCTTCATAATTAACGGTGCAGAGCGCGTGGTCGTCAGTCAGTTGATTCGATCCCCAGGCGTGTACTATTTTAAGGAGTTCGACAATTCTGGTCGGACGATTTACACTGCCAAGTTTATTCCGAACCGCGGCGCGTGGCTCGAGATGGACTGCACTGCCGCCCGGGTTCTTCGTGTCAGGATCGATAGGAATCGCAAGATTCCCATAACTGTCTTGGTCCGGGCACTGGGATATCCCGATGACTCCGAAGTCATGAGCATCCTCGGTGAGACCGAGGTCGTTCGCAATACCCTCGAAAAGGATACGACCGAAACCCAGGAGGAAGCCCTTCTGGAGATATATCGGCGCCTTCGCCCGGGCGAGCCCCCCACGGAGCAAAACGCCAGGGAATTGCTCGAGAGCATGCTTTTCGACCCGCAGAGATATGACCTCGCCAACGTGGGGCGCTACAAGCTGAATAGGAAACTCAGTATTCGTCATCGTATAGCGGATCGGGTGGCCGCCGAGCGCGTCGCGAATCCCGAGACCGGTGAGATCATGGTCCAGCCCGGGGAACGCATCTCCCGCAAGATGGCCGCCGACATCGTCGAAGCCGGCATAAGCCGGGCCGTAGTCGAGGACGAAGAAGGTAATCCCGTGGTCGTATACGGTAACGGCAATCCGCCCATGACCACACGTAGTCTCGTGCCCGATGATGTCTTTTCGTCGCTGAACTACCTGGTCACGCTTTTCAGCGATATCGGTTTTGTGGACGACCAGGATCACCTGGGCAACAGGCGTTTGCGCACGGTTGGCGAGTTGCTGCAAAACCAGTTCCGAACCGGACTGGTCAGGATGGAACGGGTCGTTAGGGAACGCATGACCATCCAGGATGCGGATGTGGTTACGCCGCAGGATCTGGTGAACATTCGCCCCGTTGTTGCCGCTATCAAGGAGTTTTTCGGATCCAGTCAGTTGTCCCAGTTCATGGATCAGACCAATCCGTTGTCTGAGGTAACCCATAAGCGGAGGCTGAGCGCCCTCGGTCCCGGCGGATTGACCCGGGATAGGGCCGGTTTCGACGTCAGGGATGTGCACCACTCCCACTACGGCCGGATGTGTCCCATCGAGACACCCGAGGGGCCCAATATCGGTGTCATCAGTAACCTCAGTACCTACGCCAGGGTTAACGAGTACGGTTTCATGGAAACGCCGTATCGCCGCGTGAACGATGGTTACGTAAGTGACGATATTTTCTACCTGACCGCCGACGAGGAAGACGAGGCGGTAGTGGCGGAAGCCAACACGCACAGGGACGAATCCGGTCTCCTCCAGGAACGAGTTACCGCTCGTTATCGGGGAGATGTGCGCGTGGTTCCCAGGGAAGAGGTAGACTACATCGACGTTTCACCGAAGCAGGTGGTGAGCGTCGCCACGGCCCTCATACCGTTCCTGGAGACCGATGACCCCAGTAGGGCACTCATGGGTGCCAACATGCAAAGGCAGGCTGTTCCCCTGGTTAGTCCGGAAGCCCCCCTCGTGGGGACTGGCGTTGAGGGCCGGGTGGCCCGAGATTCCGGCGTCATGACCATGGCGCTCGAAGGTGGAGTCGTCGAGCGTGCGACCGCCGAAAGGATCATCGTCAAAAGGGACGATGGTACCGAGGACGAGTACAGGTTGGAGAAGTTCGAGCGATCGAACCAGGGTACCTGCTTCAACCAACGGGTTCGGGTTAGCCGTGGCGAGAGGGTCGAGCGGGGACAGCTTCTGGCCGACGGTCCTTCGACAGCGGACGGAGAACTCGCCCTGGGTCGGAACGTGCTAGTCGCCTTCATGTCCTGGGAGGGCTACAATTACGAAGACGCCATCTTGGTTAGCGAGAGGCTGGTCAAGGACGACGTTTATAGCTCCATTCACATCGAGGAGTACGAGGCCGAGGCTCGCGATACGAAGCTCGGGCCCGAGGAGATAACCCGGGATATTCCCAACGTGGGCGAGGACGTCCT
>SLGS01000221.1 GCA_007136565.1 Clostridia bacterium
AGGGATTGGACCCATATCGACGATACCTGTGGTGCTTTGCTCGCCCTATATGATGCGATGCCCCTGCCCCAACCCATGTACAATGTGTCCCGGGGAAAGTCTTGGAATCTCAAGGATGTCGCCTCCGTTTTGGACGACCTTTGTCCCGGCAGTGGTTTTCGTTGGGACCCCCGCGATTCGATTACCGGCATGAGTGAGAGCAATCGCCGGGGCCCCCTCGACATTGAAAGACTCAAGATCGATACCGGTTTCTCCCCCTCCATCGATTTGGCCGAGGGCTTGGAGGAATACACCGGTTATCTAAAGAAGTATCGGCAGTGGCTGGAAGAATAGCCAACCGATATTCCGGCCCGATTTAATACGGGTCGGTCGGCGACCGGGCATGTACGTGTCCGGTTTAAACTTCAAGGAGCGAAGGGAGTAGTGATTGTTTTGGCAAAGCGCGAGATAGTTAATCTACCCGGAGGCGGCGGAAATCTGCCACTTTCCCCCGGAGTGAAGTTCGGTAACGTCTTCTACACTTCCGGTCAGGTGGGTGTGGATCGCGAGAGTGGAACCACCCCGGATTGCCCCGCCGAGCAAACTCGAAATTGTTTCAAGAACCTCAAGAAGATTCTCGACGCCGCGGGTCTCGGTTTCGAAGACGTCATCAAGGCTAACGTCTACATTACCGATCCCTCGTATTTCCCGAAGATGAATGAGGCGTACGTCGAGACCTTCCCCGCCAATCCCCCGGCCCGTACCACCGTCGGAACCAGCGGACTCGCTCGACCCGAATTCAAGGTCGAGATCGAGCTGATCGCCGGAATCCAAGAGTAGCGAGAGATCACATTGAGCCAAGCCACAAACGCATATCTCGAGGATCATTTTGACGCCCACTTGGCGAGGATCCGCGAGTTCGTAGCACAGCCGACCATTAGTACGGAAGACATCGGCATCCTCGATGGCGCATGGATGCTCCGGCGTTATCTGATGGAAGCCGGTTTTCCCGAGGTCGGCCTGGTCGACACCCCCGGGTACCCGGGGGTGTGGGCTAGCATCGATGTAGGTGCCCCCAAGACCATAGCCAGCTACGGATTCTTCGATTCCCGCCCCGTCGGAGATCGCCCCTGGACTTACAAACCATTTTCTGCCGCCCTGGTAGACCACCCGGATCACGGGAGAGTGGTCATCGGCAGGGGAGCCAGCTCGCCCAAGGGGCCGCTGGTAGCCTGGATCAACTCCCTCGAAGCCATGATCAAGACCGACTCCCTGCCGGTCAACGTCATGCTGCTTTTGGAGGGTGAAGAGATCAAGGGGAGTCCCCATTACCCGGCGATGTTCGAATCCTTTAAGGATAGGCTTTCTGAGGCCGACGCCTGTTTCACCGGTGGAATGACCCAGGCGGGTTCGGGAGCCGTATCGGTTAACCTGGGATTCAGGGGTTTCCTAGTACTGGAATTGCGAGTTAGCGGTGAACGTTGGGGAAGAGGGCCAGGCAAGAAGCCCCTCCACAGCTCGCTGAAGAACGTCGCCGATAGCCCACCCAGCAGGCTGGCGAACGTACTGGCTTCTCTCACAGATGCCAATGGAGCCCCCCTCCTGGACGGATTGGACGAGGCTGTCCTGCCACCCTCCGAGGAGGACGAACGCCTGATTTCCGATCTTCTCGAACGCTACGGTGAAGAGGGTGTTCACGGTGCCATCGGACTGGGGAACTCTCCCGCCCTCGGAGACATCGAAGGACGCGAGCTCCTGATGTCCTACCTGTACAGTCCGAGCATCAACATTAACGGGGTATACAGCGGATATACAGGTCCGGGAACCGAGGTGTTCACCGTGCCCGAGGTCGCCACGGCGAGGTTGGATTTGCGCCTTCCGCCGGGCTTGACGTGCGAGCATACCCTGCGGCGCCTGAGGGATCATCTGGATGCCCGGGGTTTCGAGGATGTCGAAATCGACGTACTCGCCGATCACGACTGGAGTCGAACATCGGTGGACACCGAGATCGTGCGCGCCGTCGTAGATTCTTACCGCAACAGCGGGCTCGACCCCTCCATCTGGCCCTACAAGGGCGGCGGAGGTCCCTGGTCCCTCTATCGGAGTGAACTGGGGATGCCGCTGATGAATGGAGCCGGATTGGGTGGCGGAGGTTCCCGCGACGCCGGCGACGAGTATCTGATAGTCGATGGGACGGATCGAGTCGCAGGACTGTTGGATTCCCAAAAATCACAAATAGACATCGTGGAGCGTTTCGCGGATATGTAGGACAAGGGCCCCGGCGAAGTTCGGGGCCTTCAATTACTTGAGGGCGGCTCGGAAAAGGGTGAAATTCACTTGGACATGAAGGTCTATAGGTATCAAGCGGATGAATTGAGGGAATTCGGGGAGCAGCTGATTGTCGCCATGGGTGGCACTGCGGAGGAAGCCGAGTTGGTGAGCGACGCCCTTCTCCATGGGTCTTTGCACGGTCATCCGGGGCAGGGACAGGGTTATAACAAGTTGCCCAGGTTGTGGAGTCGGATTCAAGGCGGCGCGGTGAATCCCGGCGCGGAGTGCGAAGAAATTTTCCGCGGTCCCGGTTGGGCCTTGCTGGATGCCCATGGAGGACTGGGGATCGTAGCAGCAGCTCGAGCCATGGATCGGGCGATCGAGTTTGCACTCGAAGGTGGCGTCGGATCGACCTTCGTTCGGGGCAGTAACCATCTCAGCGCCTCTGGATACCACGCCTTGAGAGCCGCCAAGCGAGAGATGATCGGCATCTGCATGACCAACGCTGGAGCGGAGATGGCTCCATGGGGTGGCATAACCCCCGTGTTGGGAACCAATCCCTGGGGCATAGCGGTACCTTCCAGAGGGGAGTTTCCCCTGCTCTTGGACATCGCGTTGACACAATCCGGAAAGGGAATGGTTCGTTGGAACCAACGAGCCGGCCTTCCCATTCCCACCAATTGGGCTTACGCACCCGACGGGACGGAAACTACGGATCCCGACTTGGCGATGCAGGGCCCCCTGGTTCCCATGGGCGAGCACAAGGGAGTGGGACTCTCGTTCATGACCGATGTGTTGACCGGCGTGCTAACCGGGGCTGCCTTCGGTAAGGATACGTATACAGATCCCAAGAACCACAACGTGGGCCATTTCATGATGGCTATCGATCCCGAGCGCTTCCTGGGACGCGATGAGTTCTATCGGCGATTGGCCGATTTCTGCGAACAAGTGAAATCCTCGGAGACCAAAGATGGAGTAGAGGAAGTATTCCTGCCGGGAGAACTGGACCACTTGAATCGATCGGCACGTCTCAGGGATGGCATACCCATGGATGAGGATACGGTGACTTCCCTGAAACGCCTGTCGGACGAGCTGGGAGTCGACTGTCCTCTATAGTTGGTGGGGTAACATCGAGCTTGTGGGGAGGCGATAGATTGTGATTCGGGGAATCTTTGCACCTATACCGACGCCTTTTTCGCCGGATGGCGAAATCGATTACGGAAAAATGGAAGAAAACCTGAACTCGTGGGCCTCGACCGATCTCACCGGTGTTGTCGTCCTGGGCTCCAACGGCGAATTCGTCTACCTGAGTCCCGAGGAAAAGGCGAGCCTGGTATCGTTTGTTCGCAAGAACTTCCCGTCCGACCGTCCCGTCATAGCGGGTACGGGATGCGAGAGCACCAAGGCTACCATCGAATTGACAGAGAACGCCGGCGATGCGGGCTGCGATGCGGCACTGGTACTGACGCCTCACTACTTCAAAGGCGCCATGAACCCCGGCGTACTCAAGCAGTTCTTCTTCGACGTCGCGGAGGCTTCGCCGATACCGGTTATGCTTTACAACATGCCGGGGAACACTGGTTTGAATATGTCGTCCTCGCTGGTGATCGAGTTGGCCGAACACCCCAATATCGTTGGGATCAAAGACAGCGGTGGTAATATCGTCCAGATTTCCGAGATCATCGCCCGCACGCCCGAGGATTTCTCGGTCTTTGCGGGATCCGGTAGCTTTCTCCTGCCCGCTTTGACCATGGGGGCGGTTGGTGGGACCCTGGCGGTCGCCAACATAATGGCGAACAGCTGCGCCGAGGTAATGGAAGCCCTGGAGAATGGCGACATGGAGCGCGCGGTATCGGTGCAACGGAATATCCTGGCGCCCAACGCTGCGGTTACCGGCAAGTACGGTATTCCGGGCCTGAAAGCCGCTATGGATATGCTGGGATATTACGGCGGCCCACCCCGACTGCCCATGCACCCCCTGGATGAAGACGCAAGGGAAGATCTCAGGTCGATACTACTCGAGGCGGGATTGTCTCCGTCGAATTAGTGGATGACCCGAGGAATTGTGACGGGAGAGATTATCGTGGCGAAAGCGTGGACTGACAAGTACGTCGAAGTCGATGGTATAAAGACCCACTACCTGGAGGCTGGACAGGGTGAGCCCTTGCTGCTCATACATGGCGGCGGTGTCTCATCTTGTGCAGAGGTTAATTACGGTTCGGTCATGGGTCCCTTGAGCGCGAATTTCCGGGTAATCGCGGTGGATAACGTGGGTTACGGTTTGACGCCGGGCCGGGCCCCCGAGCACTTCTCCGCCGAGGCCCAGGGAAAGCACTTGATCAAGTTCATGGAGGCCTTGGACATCAGGGCCCACGTGGGGGGTAACTCCCACGGAGGATGGTTGTGCCAGTACGTCGCACACGAGGCTCCGGACAGGGTGCTTCGCCTCATCGTGATCAATAGCCTAAACGGGACGCAGGCGATCCCACCAGAGCCAGAGGGGCTTAAGTACATTTTCGGCCCACAGGGACACAGCCACGAGGAGCCCGATCGGGATAGGATTCGCGAGGGTATGAAGAAGTTCTACGTGGACCAGGCACTGGTTACCGATGAACGGGTAGAGTTGCACTACGAAATCGCCGTCAAGAATCGAGACTTCGCCCTGGAGAGAGCTACGGCCCGTAGTAGTAGTGTGGATATGCTCAACGAGGATCTCAGCTACCGGGGCAAACACATCTCCGAGCACGCCGATCGCCTCGAAATGCCCGTCCTGATGACCTGGAGTAGGGAGAATAGGGGATCTACCCCGGAAGATGCCATGGACTTCTTCAATAGAGTCCGCGATGTAGAAATGCACGTCTTCCCCAACGCGGGGCACCACGTGATGACGGAACACCCGCAGCGCTGGTCATCCGTGGTGACGGATTTCTTGAAGTCGGATAGATAATGACCTGTTTATTCATGCGATGAAGGGGAGGCACATTATGGGTTTCGATCTGTTAGTTAAGAATGGATCCATCGTATCGTCGGACGGTATACGCCGGGCAGACGTATTGGTTCGAGGAGGTAAGGTTTCAGCGATACTCACACCGGGCGCAGCTGAAGGTCTGGAAGTCGGCGAGACCGTCGACGCTTCGGGTATGATGATACTTCCGGGCATGGTGGATCTTCACGTTCACATAGGAGAGCCGGGCAAGGAGAACAAGGAAGATATCGTCACGGGTACCAAGGCAGCGGCGGCCGGTGGAGTTACCACTCCCGTCATAATGCCCAACTGTGTTCCGCCGGTTAACTCCGCGGAAAGACTAATCGAGCGGGGAGAACTCTTCGAGAGCAAGTCGTTTGTCGACTTCGCGCTTCTCGGCGGCGCCGGTGGAGAATCCGTGGACCAGATAGCGGAACAGGCCGACGCCGGGGCTGTGGGATACAAGAGCTATGTCGGTACCTATCGCGAGGAGCGCAAGGGGCTCATTTGCCAGGGTACCGGGGACATATACCGAGTACTGGAAAAATCGGCGGAAGTGGATCGATTCATCGGTTATCACTGCGAAGATGGTGGAACGAGCACCCTTCTGAGGAATCGCTTGATCGAGGCGGGTAGGGTGGACTTCAGGGCCTATCACGAGAGCAGGCCCGAGTTCACCGAGAGCCTGGCAACGGTTCCATTGCTCGAGATCGCCCGTGAAACCGGTGGAAGGCTCTATCTCGTCCACATGTCCTCGCCGTGGGCCATGGACGTTGCCGATATGTATCGGGAGAACGGTACGGACGTCACCATCGAAACCTGCCCCCATTACCTGACTTTCAGCGATGAGGATACGGCTAGGCTCGGTCCATATGCCCAGGTCGCTCCGCCGTTGAGGTCACCGGAAACCATGGAGGTTCTTTGGGACTTGGTCAATGACGGCACCCTCGACGTGATCGGTACAGATCACGCTCCCGGAGTTCCCGAAGAGAAGACGCGGGGCCAAAAGAACATCTTCGAGGGCGGCGGAGGTCTACCGGCACTGGAAACGGCGTGGCCGACGCTCCTCGATGAAGTGCATCGTGGTAGAACTACCATTGAGAACCTGGTATGGCTGCTTTGTGAAAGCCCCGCCCGTATTGCCGACATCTTCCCGCGAAAGGGAGCCCTCCTACCCGGAAGCGATGCCGACATGGTCCTGGTGGATACCGGGGAGAGGCACACGCTC
>SLGS01000153.1 GCA_007136565.1 Clostridia bacterium
CTCCCGGCGGTGGAAAAGGGAACGGTGGTCTTCATCGGTGCCACCACGGAAAACCCGTATTTCGAGGTAACCGCGCCCCTGGTGTCCCGATCCAGGGTCTTCGAACTCCGCCCCCTGGACGAAGACGATCTCAGGCGCATCGTACGGGCCGCCCTCTCGGACTCCGAAAGGGGACTGGGGATCTACAATCCCTCCATCGACGATGACGCCCTCGATCACATCGTCCGGGTGGCCTCGGGGGATGCCCGCTCGGCCCTCAACGCCGTCGAGTTGGCCGTCCTGACCACTACTCCCGATCCCGGGGACGGGACGCGCAGGATCACCCTGGAGATCGCCGCGGAGTCCATTCAACGCCGGGCCCTGCAATACGATTCCGACGGAGATGCTCACTACGACACCATCTCGGCCTTCATAAAGAGCATGCGAGGATCCGACCCCGACGCCACCCTGTATTGGCTGGCCCGGATGATCTACGCCGGCGAGGATCCCTCCTTCATATCCCGGAGATTGGTCATCCACGCCGCCGAGGACGTGGGACTGGCCGATCCCAGGGCTCTGATGCTCGCAGAAGCCGCCGCCTCCGCCGTGGATCGGGTGGGTTTGCCGGAAGGTCGCATCATCCTGGCGGAGGCCGCCCTGTACATCGCCCTGGCGCCCAAGAGCAACTCCTCGTTGGGCATAGACGCCGCATTGAAGGACGTCGAGAAGGGACGCGCCGCCGGAGTGCCCCTGCACCTGCGCGATGGCAGCTACCGGGGGGCCGCCGGACTCGGGCGGGGGAAGGGATATCTATACCCCCACGACCATCCCGGTGGATGGGTGGAACAGCGCTACCTGCCCGAGGGTTTCGCCGCGGGGGCGTACTACCAATCCTCGGGCCTGGGGCTCGAGGGCCGGCTCCGGGAACGCCTCGCGGGACTTCGGTCCGAGCGCGGGGAGCGCGGTGGGGAGATCGTCGACGTTGATGGGGAATCGGATCGGGATCCACGCGAATAACTATTCACCGATCTAGAAAATCTTGGAGGGATCCCTCGCCCGGCGCCGAATTATCGAGTACGCACAGGAGAGTGGATGAAGGGGGACGATGTGGAACCCCGTTACCGGTCTAACCTCGACCGCGATATCCCTCCCTTCGGCGTGGCATTCTTCGATCTCCCCGGGCGAGGGATCGGGCCGGGCCCCTCTCCGGAGATGATTTCTGCCGACCCGGCCTTCCTTTGGGCCATAGGACGGCTAGAATACCGCCCGAGGGGAACCGTCGCAACCGATCTCTTCGAAGATCCGGATGTATCCCGCCGATTCTTCGAGCTCCTCTATCGGGCTCTCTCCGATCCCGGGGGCAGTGCCGGATCCCTCGTCGTGGGGGAGTCGGGACGCCGAATCGCCCTCCGAAACTTCAAGATATCCCATCGTACCGTCGCCTCCATCGCCGGGGAATTGCGCGAGGAGAACGAGGGAATCCCGGGGGACCCCGACCTCTTGGAGCTTCTCGATCTCGTCTCGGGCATCCCGATGTCGGGTGATTTCTCGGATCGCGAGCTGGAGGCCGCGGCGGAGTATCTCCTTCGTCTCTCGCGTGCGCGGGCCGTAATGATAGCGTCCCGGGATCCCGCCCTCTACGGGGATCGATCCATCGTCGCCGGCGACGGGGGAATCCGGGATTATCTCGAGGCGGGATTCGACCTGGATCGCCTCCGGTGGATACCCGGAGCCGCTCGCCGGGGAAGCGTCGCCCGCGTAGGAGACCTCTCCGCGCTGATCGATTCCCCGGGGGCCGGCGGGGAGATTGCACTTCCCGCCGAAATAGTGGATTGCGACTCCGGTGACGGTCGAGCCGCGGCGGCCGTCGTGATCGTGGACCCCCTCCGGGGGAAGCACCGCGTGCCCGGAATCGAGAGCCTTTGCACCGCCGTATGTTCGGCCTTGGTTTGCGTTTCCGTGCGGGCCGGGATCGCCCGAGATGCGGCCTTCTATCGCCTTTTCGCCGAGAATCTTCGCGGTATCGCTTACATGGCGCATCCGGATGATCCCCCGTTGTTCATGCACGGGAGGGTCCGAGAGATCACCGGGTACGACGCCGAGGATTTCCTGGAGGGGAGAATCGCTTGGTTCGACCTGGTTCACCCCGAGGATCGGGATGATCTCCGCGCCGACGATAGCCTGACGGGCAACATCCCTGACCGGAGCGGTGACAACACCTATCGCATCGTTAGGCCCGACGGAGAGATTCGGTGGGTCCGCGACGTGGCGACGGGTATCCACGCCGAGGGAGAGGATTCCGGCGAGTACATCTGTGGCGTCGTCCAGGATATCACCGAAGTGAAAATGACCCGGGACGCCCTCAGGTCCCAGAGGCTACTGATGAGGGATATCCTCGAGAACGCCCTGGCGGGATACTGGGATTGGGATATGGTCCGCGACACCCAATACATGAGCCCCACACTGAAGACCACCCTCGGATACGACCCCGAGGAGCTACCCAATACCCCGGGGGCCTGGCGATCCCTGGTCCATCCCGACGACCAATCCCGTTTCCTCGCGAGGATCCGTCGGCACATCCAAAGCCGGGGAAGGGAGAACCTGGTGGCGGAGGCCAGGTTCCTCCACCGCGATGGCTCGGTGCGCTGGATGATCTGCGTGGGGCGCGTCCTGGAGTGGGATGAAGACGACAACCCCCTGCGCATGGGTGGATGTCACGTGGATGTGACCCGGCGAAAGGAGATGGAGCGAAGGCTTGCCGAGGAGATGGAACGATACGAGCGGCTGACCACCCACGCACGGGAGGCGATATTCAAGTTGAACCTCGATACCGTGGAGGTGGAATATGCCAATCCCGCCGCCGAGGCGGTCCTCGGGTACACCCTCGAGGAATATAGGGAGAACCCCCTGCTGTTGGCCAGGATATTGCACCCCGACTCCCGCGACGAGGCCCGCACCGTCCTGAGAAAGATCCGGGAGGGTGATGCCTTGCCCAGGCAGGTGACCCTCGGCTGGATACATCGGGATGGGTCAGAGGTTTACGTGGAGCACACCGTCATCCCCGTGGTCGAACCTTCCGGCGAAATCCATTGTCTCGAGACCATCGGGCGGGACATAACACAACAGCGTCGCAACGAACGCCGCCTCGAGTTCTTGAGCATGTACGATCAGTTGACCGGTCTCAGCAACCGGGGCAGGTTCGAGGACGAGCTCCAGCGCTTGGCCTTGGCCCGGGCCGACGAATACCCGGTGACCCTGTTGGCCTGCGATATCGACGGGTTGAAGGTCATAAACGACAGCATGGGGCACGAGGCCGGGGATCGGTTGATCCAAGAGACCGCGAAGGTCCTGGGTCGAGCCCTTAGGCGATCGGATCTCCTGGCCCGCGTCGGTGGCGACGAGTTCGCAGCCATCCTGCTGCGAACCCCGGGGGACGAGATCCCGAGGATAGCATCCAGGATCCGGCGTTCCCTGGAGGAATACAACGACCGAAACCCCGACCTGCCCCTGAGCATAGCGGTCGGCATGGCAACCCGGGAGGAGCCCGGGGACTCCCTCCGGGAGACGCGGCGACGCGCCGATAGCCTCATGTACCGGGACAAGTTGCACCACAGGGCCAGCTCCAAGAGCGCCCTGGTGGATGCGCTCCTCGCCATCTTGGCCACTCGGGATGATCCCGGCGAGGCGCCCGCGGAGATCCTCGGGAGGCTGTCGGTTGCCATCGGTGAGGCCATGGAGTTGCCGCTGCACGCGTTGTCGGATCTGGACATCCTGGCGCGGGTCCACGACATCGGCAAGGTCGGAGTGCCCGACGACGTGGTCAGGGCGGCGGCCGGGGGTGGAGAGCGAGAGCGTTCCATCCTCCGACAGCACCCGGAGATAGGTTTTCGCATAGCCAGTTCCGTTCCGGACCTGGCGCCCGTAGCCGAGCTGATATTGAAACACCATGAGCGCTGGGATGGATCCGGTTACCCCCTCGGTCTGTCCGGAGAGGAGATCCCCATCCAGTGCCGTATATCCGCTGTGGCCCATCGCTACCTCGGCATTCTCCACGGGTCGGGTGAGGGGGAAGTCGATCCCCGGGAAGCCTTGCGCATCGTAAAAGGCGAGTCGGTGTCGGCCTTCGATCCCGACGTGGTCGCCGCCTTGGTGCGGGTGCTCGAACTCGAAGATTGACCCGGGCCTCCCGCGCTCCCACCGCGATTCTCCCCGAATGGCGAACCGCCCGCCCGAGTACATCCGCTCCCCTCCGGCCGCGGTGGCCCGCGAGGTATTGACACCCCGCCGGGCCGATGTTAACCTAATCCCGACAATCCCGAGTAGGTTAGTCAGGAAAGCGAGATGCTTCCCGTGAAGATATCGACTAGAGGACAGTACGGAGTGAGGGCAATGACGGTCCTGGCCGCCCGTTACGGGGACGGACCCATACCCGTGCGCGACATAGCCGCGGCGCAAGGGCTTTCCCAAAGCTATCTAGAGCAGCTGCTGGGCCCACTGCGAAGGGCGGGCCTGGTGCGCAGCGTCCGCGGTCCCGAGGGTGGCTACTACCTGGCCTCGCAACCCTCCGAGGTGAGCGTCGGGGATGTGCTGCGCGTGCTGGAGGGGCCCCTAAGTCCCGTGGACTGCGTAGACGAGGATTCCGATCCCGGTCTTTGTTCCCGCGAGGACGGGTGTCCCGCGAGAAAGGTTTGGGTCATGGTCCGCGACAGCGTGAACCGGGTGGTGGATTCGGTGAGCCTGCAGGATCTATTGTCCGGCGAGGACCTGGATGGAAGGCGTTCCGTCGACGGTGCGGCATCTGGAAGCGTCCTTTGAGAGATTTGGAGGTCGAAGCATGAGACGAATATACCTGGATCATTCGGCGACGACACCGGTACACCCCAGGGTGGCCGTGGTTGCCATGAACTACATGATGAACGATTACGGTAATTCCTCGAGCGTTCACGCCCCCGGCAGGAAGGCCGCGGAGGCGATGGATGAAGCCCGGGCGCGGGTGGCCGAATTCGTCGGCGCGGAACCCCGGGAGATAATCTTTACCTCCGGGGCCACCGAGGCGGACAACCTGGCCATTCTCGGTGTGGCCCACGCCGCCGGGGATCGGGGCAATCACATAATCACTACCGCGGTGGAGCACCATGCGGTCTTGCACACCTGCGACGCCCTCGAAAAGGAGGGTTTCCGGATAACGCGACTGCCGGTGGATGCCGAGGGTAGAGTGGATCCTTCGGCGGTGGAGGATGCCATCGATGACGATACCATCTTGGTCAGCGTTATGCTGGCTAACAACGAAGTGGGAACGTTGCAGCCGGTGGCCGAGATCGCGGAGATCGCCCGCGCGCGGGGGGTCACCGTCCA
The DNA here is from genome assembly GCA_007136565.1 of Clostridia bacterium. Taxonomy (GTDB): domain Bacteria; phylum Bacillota; class Sulfobacillia; order SLMV01; family SLMV01; genus CSSED11-154. Next base: position 5,335 of record SLGS01000153.1, read on the forward strand.
CACCGACGCCGTGCAGGTCGCGGGGCAGCTGCCGGTGGACCTCGCCGAGCTCGGGGTGGATCTGGCGAGCTTTTCGGGGCACAAGATGTACGCCCCCAAGGGCGTTGGATTCCTTTACGTCCGCCGCGGCACCAGGCTAAAAGCGCAGATGTTCGGTGGTCACCACGAGCGCTGGCTTCGTGCCGGCACCGAGAACGTCCCGGGGATAGTGGCTCTGGGCGAGGCCTGCGTCCTGGCCCAAGAAGAGATCGACTACGTCACCGCGCACCTCACCTCCCTTCGGGATCGCCTCATCGCGGGGCTCGAGGAGAGGATTCCCGATGTGTTCGTCAACGGGCACAGGACCGAGAGGCTACCCGGCAACGTCAACGTTTGTATTCCCGGCGTCGAGGGCGAGGCCATGCTCCTGCACTTGGACATGAAGGGCATCGCCGCTTCCTCGGGCTCCGCCTGCACCTCGGGAAGCCTGGAGGCGTCCCACGTCTTGTTGGCGATGGGCATCAAACACGAGATAGCCCACGGGTCATTGAGGTTGACCCTGGGGCGGGACAATACCGCCGCGGAGATAGATTACGTCCTGGAAACCCTGCCGCCTATAGTGGAGAATCTCAGGGCCATGTCCGCCTGGAAACCCGGCGACGAGATGCCCTTCGAAGACTGAGGGAGGAGACACATGTACACCGATAAGGTAATGGAGCACTTCACCAGCCCCAAGAACGTGGGGGAACTGGAAAATGCCGACGGCGAGGGACGCGTCGGCAATCCGGTCTGCGGAGACATGATGGCAATGCAGATCAAAGTCGAAGATGGAGTTATCACCGACGTGAAGTTTAGGACCTTCGGTTGCGGTGCAGCCATAGCCACCAGTTCCATCGTGACCGAGATGGCCAAGGGTATGACCCTCGAAGAGGCCGAGGCCATCACCAACGAGGACGTCGCCGAGGCCCTGGGAGGGTTGCCCACGAACAAGATGCATTGTTCCAACCTGGCCGCCGATGCCCTCCACAACGCCATCGAAGACTATCGCCGGAAAGCCGCGGGCGAAGACGGGGAGCAGTGATCCCGGTGAAGATCGCGGTTGGAATGAGCGGCGGCGTGGATAGTTCCCTCGTCGCCGCTCTGCTCGTCGAGGGCGGCCACGATGTCCTCGGCGTTACCATGTGCATCGGCGGGGATCCCTCCCGGGATGACAACGCCCGTCGGGCGCAAAACGTCTGCCGGCACCTGGGGATACCCCACCGCGTAGTGGATCTAAGGCGGGAATTTGGGCGCAAAGTACTCGGCCCTTTCGCCGCGGAATACGCGTCCGGCAGGACGCCCAACCCATGCGTCCTTTGCAATGCCCTCATCAAGTTCGGCTCCCTATTCGACGCTCTGGCCGAAGAGGATGTCGGTGCCCTGGCCACCGGGCATTACGTTCGCAAGGTGACCCACCCGGACTCGGGTTGGCATTATCTTCGTCGGGCCTCCGATGAATCCAAGGACCAAAGTTACGTTCTGCATCGCCTGGACCAAAAGCGACTGGGCCGGGCACTCTTTCCCCTGGGGGATTGGACCAAGGAAGAGACCCGGGCCGCTGCGCGACGCATGGATCTCCCGGCGTCCGACGCCGAGGAGAGCCAGGAGATATGTTTTGTACCCGGGGACTACCGGGATTTCCTGGAGGACCTCGGGGTTTGCGGGAAGCCGGGGCCCGTGGTGGATGTTCGCGGGTGCGTGCTCGGGGAGCACCGGGGCTTGCACGCTTACACCGTGGGTCAGCGCCGTGGATTGGGCATCGCAGCGGACGAGCCGCTTTACGTACTGAGGCTCGTCCCCGGGGACAACAGCATCGTGGTGGGGCCGCGCCCGCGGCTACTATCCACCGGAGCCCGGGTGGAGGATGTGAACTGGATGGTGCCCGAGGGCGAGCTCGCCGACGAGTTCGCGGCGGAGGTGGCCATACGCTACAATGCCGATCCGGTGACCGCTTCGATACGGCGCAAGGGGCCTTCGTCGATGGAAGTGCAGTTCTCCGAGCCGCGGGCCGCCGTTACCCCGGGACAATCCGCCGTCATGTACCGGGGGGACTTGCTGATCGGTGGCGGTTTCATCCGGGCCTCCATCCCGGAATACGTAGAGGGCGCCGGGGATGCCCCGGAGGCGCGGGAAGGGAGTGGATGATCCATTGATTCTCAGGGTGTTGATTGACGGGTGGATCCTATTGGTTGCGGCTATACTCCTGAACTTCTTGGCCCATAGGGTCGGGCTTTCGACCTGGTACGATTTCTTGGGCCGGGCGATGGACTCGGGTTTCTGGGCGGCCCTGACCGCCCTGGGTGTTCTCAACCTGGCGTTTCTATTCCTTTTGTACCCCGGGGTCCTCGGAGCGGTGATTCGCACCCTCGGCCGCGCCGGCTGAGGACTACCCGGGATGGCAACGGCCTATCTTCGTGCTATAATCCTTGTACGCAAAGCAGTCGGAAATATGGTTTGGCGATGACGGACACGAAGTACCCCGGCAGGTCGTCTCCAGAGAAGGGATCCGAGGCTGGAAGGTCCCGTCGACGAAGGGGGAAAGCCAGTCCGGAGCTTGCGGGGTAGTTGGGAAGTTAACCCGCGACGGGTTCGGCCCGTTACAGCCGCCAAAGCCGGACGCTCCCGTCCGGGAATCAGGGTGGTACCGCGGAATGCCCGCCCCTGTGGGGGCGGGTTTTTGGTGTCTTTTTTGAGCGACTAGTCTTTCGGAGGGGGTTCAAGGAAATGAGTTCGGATCGGCGACGACCCACGACGGCCGCGGAGATCCGCGAGGGATTTCTGAAGTACTTCGAAGAGAGGGATCATCTCAGGGTGGAGAGCGCCTCCCTGGTGCCCTCGGACGATCCCACTTTGCTTTTTACCAATGCGGGCATGGTTCCGTTCAAGGACGCCTTCCTCGGGAGGAGACCCCCGCCACATCCCCGGGCCACCAGCGCCCAAAAATGCGTCCGCGCGGGCGGGAAGCACAACGACCTCGAGATGGTGGGCGCGACTCCACGCCATCAGACTTTCTTCGAAATGATGGGCAATTTTTCCTTCGGGGATTACTTCAAGCCGGAGGCCATCGGGTTCGCGTGGGAGTTTTTGACCGACGTCCTGGGGCTATCCCCGGAGAGACTTTGGGTGTCGGTTTACCGCGACGACGACGAGGCCGCGGCCCTCTGGCGCGAAATCGCGCCGGAAGTGGGCGGGCGCCTGGTTCGCCTCGGCGAAGAGGACAATTTCTGGTCCATGGGCGATACCGGTCCCTGCGGCCCCTGCAGCGAGATCATATACGATCGCGGCGCCGAGCACGGGTGCTCCGACGGTTGCGCCATCGGCGTCTGCGATTGCGATCGATGGCTGGAGATATGGAACCTGGTATTCATGCAGTACGACCGGGACGAAGGGGGTAATCTCGCGGAGCTGGAGCGCAAGGGGATAGACACCGGGATGGGCCTGGAGAGGGTCGCGTCCATCCTCCAGGCGGTCGATTCCAACTACGATACGGACCTCTTCGCTCCCCTCATAGAGGATCTGGAGGATCGCACGGGACTCGAGTACGCCGGCGGGGATGCGCCCGAGGATTTCGCCTTCCGGGTGATCGCCGACCACATCCGGTCCTGTGCCTTCCTGGTGGCCGACGGGGTGTTCCCGGGCAACGAGGGGCGGGGGTATGTGCTCCGGCGCATCCTGAGGAGGGCTTACCGCTACGGAGCGACCCTGGGAATCGACGGGGCGTTCTTGCACTCCCTCCTGCCGCGATTGGTGGAGATCATGGGCGAGGCTTATCCGGAACTATCGCGCGGCGCCGAGAGTATAGGTGATGTGATCCGCCGGGAAGAGGAGCGCTTCGCGTCCACCTTGGCCTCGGGGATGCACATGCTGGAGGGAATGCTCGATGAACTCGACGAGGCGGGAGAGGATACCCTCGCCGCCGGACAGGTGTTTACTTTGTACGACACCTTCGGTTTTCCGCCCGACCTATCCGAGGATGTCGCCCGCGAACGGGGCCTGGAGGTGGACCGGGACGGGTTCGAAGAGCTGATGAAGGAGCAACGGCGCCGCGCCCGGGCGGCCCGCGATGGTGCCGAGGGAGAGAAGCGAGATCTCTTGAGGGTGGTCGGGGAGCTCGCACCCACCGAGTTCGTCGGATACGATCACGCGAAAGTCGCTGCCAGGCTGGTGGCCCTGGTCGCATCCGACGAGAGGATTAGCGGCGCGGATGCCGGTGAAGTCGTGGCCTTCCTCGATCGGACGTCCTTTCATCCCGAGGGGGGCGGACAAGTGGGGGATATCGGCTCCATCGCCGGACCCGGCGGGGAGATGGAGGTGCGTGATACGCGGGAACTGCCCGGTGGCATCATCGCCCACTTCGGGCGGATGAGATCGGGTAGCATCTCCGAGGGACAGACCGTCGCCGCGGCGGTGGATGAGGATACGCGCATGGACGTATCCCGCCACCACACCGCCACGCACCTGCTGCACGCAGCTCTCAAGGCTACCCTGGGCGATCACGTCGCCCAGGCGGGCTCGCTGGTCGAGGCGAAGAGGTTGCGTTTTGACTTCACCCAGCCCGAACCCCTGACCCCCGAACAGGTCGGGGAAGTGGAGGATCGGGTCAACGGGATGGTGCTGCAAGCCCGCCCCGTCCAAGCGGTGTGGATGGACAGGGAGAGCGCCATGAAGTCGGACGTGGTCGCATTGTTTGGCGACACGTACGCCGAGCCAGTGAGGGTCGTTTCCATCGAGGGCGTTTCGCGGGAGCTTTGCGGGGGCAATCACGTTGAGAACACCGGCCAGATAGGAACGGTGAAGATCCTCTCCGAGGAGAGCATCGGCTCTGGCCTTCGGCGACTGGAGGTCCTGGCCGGTTGGCCGGCCCTGGAGTGGATCCGCAACCTGGCCCGGGAGAGGGAAGAAATGGCACGCGAGCTGGATACTTCCCCCGAGAACGTCGGCGATAGGGTGCGCGGCGTCATAGAGGAGGTGCGTGACCTTCGCCGGCAAGGGCAAAGGTTACAAGCCCGATTGGCCGATAGACAGGCCCGGGATCTCGGGGACAGGGGTCGCCGAATCGGCGACGTTACCGTGCTGGCCGAGAGGGTCGAGGCCTCCGGTCCGGATAATCTCCGCGAGATGGCCGACTCGTTGCGAGACGAACTCGGCGAGTGCGCATTCCTGCTCGCCTCGGCATTTGGGGACAAGGTTCAATTGGTGGGCGCAGCCACTCCGGGAGCGGTTTCCCGCGGGGCTCACATGGGTGATGTGGTTCGAAAACTCGGGCAGATGCTGGAGGGCGGTGGTGGCGGTCGTCCCGACATGGCGCAGGCGGGAGGCGCGCGACCCGATCTACTAGAAGATGTCCTGGTGCGCGGCGAGGAAATGATAGCCGGACAACTGGGTGAAGGTGGTGATGATGATGAAGAGTGAAGATCACCTGGATCCTAAGGGTACCCGGGTCTTCATGCCCGGGGATTGCGGGCGAGAGGCCCCCGAGGACGTCATAGCCCGGGTCTACGATGCCCTAAAGGACCAGGGATATGACGCGGCGGAGCAGATAACCGGCTTTCTACTCTCCGGCGATCCGACCTACATCACCGAACACGGTGGTGCCCGGGCACTGGTTCAAAGGATCGAGCGGGATCGGTTACTCCAGAGCCTGGTATCCCATTTCGTGACCTGGCGATTGGAGGCCGATGAAGGCGACGGGTAGCCGGATCCGGCGACGGGGCGAGAAGGGAGTACGCTATGATCCCCCTGAGGGATAACATCACGACCAGGGGCAGGCCTTGGATGATGTATCTGATCCTGGCCGCCAACGTGGGCATTTTCTTGTACCAGCTGGGACTCCCCGTCTCGGAGCTTTACGAGATGGTGGAAGTCTACGGCGTGGTCCCGGCGCGGATAGAGAGCCCGTTCCTCTTGCTCTTTCCCTCGCAGTGGTCTGCGTTCGTGCCCCTGGTATCGTCCCAGTTCCTCCACGGGGGATGGCTGCACCTTGGAAGCAACATGCTCTACCTTTGGATATTCGGCGACGACGTCGAGTGCAGCATGGGTTCATTGCGATTCCTGCTCTTCTACCTTCTTACCGGGATCGCGGGGAACCTGGCCCACGTCCTGGCGAACCTCGGCAGCACCACCCCCACGATAGGGGCCAGCGGTGCGGTGGCAGGCATCCTGGGGGCGTACCTGTTGAGCTTCCCCCACGCTCGGGTGATGACCCTGGTGCCATTGGGTTTCTTCCTCACGGTGGTCGAGATCCCGGCACTGATATTCCTGGGTTTTTGGTTCGTCCTGCAGCTTCTCAGTGGGGTATCCGCCGTGGTGGGTTCCGAGTCGGTGGCCTGGTGGGCGCACGTGGGTGGCTTCGCGGCGGGTATGTTCCTGATCCTTTGGTTTCGAAGGAACGTCCCTCGCCCGCCCACCCGGCGTCCGATGCGGGGGAGGGAGGCTTTCGGAGATGGGACGGGTCATGGGTCTCGATATAGGTAAGAAGCGCATCGGGGTCGCCCTTTCGGATCCCTCTGGCGTCCTGGCCTCACCCCTGGAGGTTCTCCACTGGGGGAGCGGCTCCAGGGAACTGCCGGACGAGGAGTCGGTGTTAATGCGGCTGGGAGAGCTGGTATCGGATTACGAAGTGGATATCCTCGTGGTCGGAATACCAAAGAGCATGGGTGGAGGCGAGGGTCCACAGGCCGAATACACGAGGCACTGGGTCGGAAGGCTTCGGGATTACCTGCAGGTCCGGATTGTAACCTGGGACGAGAGGCTCAGCACCGTTGGGGCCGAGCGGGCACTCCTCGAGGGTAACGTACGGCGTCGATCCCGGAGGGGCCTGGTGGACAAGATGGCCGCCGCGCTCATCCTCGAGACCTACCTCCGTAGCCGGAGTTCACGATGCGAAAGAGAACGCGGAGAGGATGAAGAGTCTTGGTAGATGACAAGGGAAAAGAAGAAGTCCCTAGTTCCGAGGATAACGTGTTGATCCTCATAGATCCCGACGATGGCACCGAGCACCCCTTCGAGGTACTGGAACTCATCGTGGTGGAGGGAAACGAATACGTAATATGCGCTCCCCTGGAGGGCGATGACGGAGACGACGCGTACGCGTTTCGCCTGGTGACCCAAGGCGATGAGTCCTATCTCGAGGAGATCTCCAGCGAAGACGAGTGGAACGCCCTGGCCGCGGCCTGGGAAGAGGCCCAGGAGGAGTTTTAGGCCTCCGCGGTAGCGGGGAGTCCTGATGGGAGGAAAGATGCGACTGGCTATTTTGGCGCTGTTCTTGATCGGGGTAGTCGCCTTTGCGGGGTACACTTTGTACGGGCAGTTCATAGAGGCCCTGGAACCCGTCGATACTTCCGCCACCGAATCGGTGGCGTTCCTGGTCGAACCCGGCGCCTCTACTTCGGACGTCGGTAGCGACCTGGCCTCCGAGGGGCTCGTGAGGGATGGTCGCGCCTTCGCCCTCTACGCCAGGTACCACGGATACGACGGTCGCATCCAGGCGGGGTGGTACATGCTCACCCCCGCCATGAGCCCCGACGATATCTTGGAATTCCTGGTGGAGGGTCGCGTCGCCGACAGGACTTTCGGCGTGGCCGAAGGCCTAAACGTCCCCCAGGTCCTACGTTCCCTGGAGGAACAAGGGATGGGGAGTCTCGAGGAGCTGGATGCTGCGGCGAGGTCTCGGGAGCCGGTGGAACGGTGGATCCCCGGGGATTTCCAAGGAGAATACCCGGTGGAGGGCTATCTTCTCCCCAACACCTACAGGATATCCTGGGACGCGGGCCCGGTGGAGGTCGTGGCCCGTATGGTGCATGCCTTCGACGAGTACATGGATGAGCGTCGCCTAGAGAAGTTGGCCGAGATGGGGATGTCCGTGCACGAATTCGTGACACTGGCGTCCATCGTCGAGCGAGAGGCCGTCGTCGAAGAAGAGCGCCCCGTCATCGCCGGGGTGTTCCACAACCGCCTCGAGATCGGGATGATGCTGCAGGCCTGTGCCACGGTTCACTACGCAATAGGTAGGCCGGGTGGTGAATTGAGTCAATCCGACCTGGAAACCGATTCCCCCTACAATACTTACCGGGTGGAGGGGCTTCCCCCCGGACCCATCGCTTCGCCGGGTGAGGCCAGTCTCGAGGCGACCCTTTACCCCGAAGATGTATCCTACCTGTACTTCGTCGCTCGTGGCGATGGGACGCACGCCTTCGCAGACACTTTTGCAGAGCATCAGGCCAACATCAATCGCTACAGGTGATCCGCGGGGATGTCCTCGGGGCATATCACCCCGCGGGGTGAGGCCGACGAATCCCGGCTCCACGGGGTTTTCGGGATCTTCGCCCGCGATCGCGGGCAGCCGGGGTGCCGGCGGTCATCAGCGGGGGTCGACGATAATCCCGTCGATATGAGTCCGCCCCGCGGATGAAAGGTAGAGGAAGGCCCATCGGATTTGGCGATTTTCACAGGTGTCGACAGGAATAAGGATCTTCGGCGCAGAATCATTCTTTAGCGCGATGACGTGTGTGGAAAGTGTATCTGGATCCCCTTTTGGAGATTTCTCCGGGATTCGCCGCACAGGGTGCGGTGCTGCGAGCCCTTCACACATATGGTTCTCCCCAATTCTTGGCCTCGATATCCGTGGGCATCTGGGCGCGGGACGAGTACCGTCGCTGCCGGGCGAGCGGATTCCGGTACCGACTTCGGGGACCCGAGGGATCCCATGCACTTTCGCCGCGCAGAGGAAGGAGAGCCACTACTTGGGGCGGATCTTGGGCTTGCTCGTACCGGATATGTACGCGTCGGCCATAGAACACATCGACTTGGACAGCCTGGAGGAATCCGGTATCGAGGTGCTGGTCTTGGACCTGGATAATACCTTGGTCCCGTGGGGTTCCGACGATATAGGCGAAGAGGTTTCGACCTGGCTGGACGGCGCCAGGAGACGTTTCCGGATAGGCATGGTTTCCAACGCCTTGTCCGAACGCGTGGAGCGATGGGCGGCGGAATTGAACATCCCCGCCGTGTCCCGGGCGGCCAAACCCCGGCGGGGGGGCTATCGGGAAATCCTGGCGACCATGCAGGCTTCCCCCGAAGAAGCGGCCGTCATAGGGGATCAGCTGATGACCGATGTGGTAGGTGGCAATCGGATGGGAATGACGACGGTTCTCGTGGTGCCCCTTTGCCGCAGGGAGTTTGTGGGAACCAGGCTGGTGAGGGTGGTCGAGAGGGGTATACTGGGATTCTTGATGAGGCGCGGTCTGACCCGGAGATTGGGTGGATAGGGAGGTGTGGAGATGGGTGAAATGGGTGCGAGTCCCGGTTTGCGCCGGGTCGTGGCCAGGCTCGAAGGAGGGGTCCCGGGCGAGGGAGATATCCTAGAGGACCTGGCGACCCTGGTGGACCGGATACGCTCGGAAGATATCCGTCTCCTCGGGTGGGTGCTTTGGGATGTCGGCCTCATCCGCCGTTCGGACCACGTCGAGGTGATAGTCTATTTCGCCAGGCCGGACGGGCTGGTCATGTCGCGTCGATGTCGATCCGAATCCTCCACCTCCCCGCCGGGATCCGGCGTGGTATCGGGGATCGGTGCCTAGTTTGCGTACCAGGCAGATAACTGATTACTGAATTCGCGAACAATGCAGGATTTTTCCCCGGGGAGTGTAATTTGATTCCCCAGCGGTCGTTTTACAGGCCGCGGGTCGAGGAATAATGGATCAAGGTGAAGATTTAGCATTTTCATCGATGGGGGCTGGGTCGATGCCATTCTATACATACCAGGTTCTCGACGGTTCGGGGCAATTGCACTCGGGTAAGATCGAGGCCGACGGAGAATCCGCGGCGGTTGGGCGCCTCCGGCGCCTGGGGTACACCGCCCTGGAGGTTCGGGAGATCAAGGAGTCGCCCCTCAAGGGCCTTTTCAAGATCAAGAAATCTGTAGGGCTCGGAGATCTGAGCCTCTTCAGTCGCCAGCTGGCGGCGATGTTGAACGCGGGGATACCCCTAATCAGGACCCTGCACGCCCTGGCGGATCAGGCGCCGAACCCGACGCTTCGTGCCGCACTAGCCGAGATAGCCTCCAGCGTCGAGAGCGGAGTCAGTTTCTCCGAATCGCTGAGGGCTTATCCGGACATATTCACCTCGATGTACGTCGATATGGTCAGGGCCGGGGAGGTCGGAGGTAACCTGGTCGATGTGCTGGGCCGGTTGTCGGACCAGATGGACAAGGATAAGAGCCTGCGCGACAATATCAAATCCGCCACCTTCTACCCCCTGGTGGTCATCGCCTTCGCCGTCGTGATCATGGTTGCCATGTTGCTTTTCATAGTCCCGGTCTTCACTGGCATGTTCCCCGCCGACGCGCAGTTGCCGCTGCCGACGCGGATAATCGTCGGTCTTTCGGAATCATTCCAAAGTTACTGGTACATATACTTGCTGACGGTGGTCGGTATAGTCCTGGCCGTTCGACTTTACCTGGCCAGCGAGTCGGGTGCGCGGGCATGGGATAACCTCAAGTTCAAGTTGCCGGTATTCGGTCCGATATTCCACAAGACCACCCTGGCGAGATTGTCGAGAACTCTTTCAACCTTGCTCTCGGGCGGTATTCCGATGCTGCAGGCCCTGGAGACCTCGGGACCCACCTCGGGTAGCATCAGGATGACCGAGGTCATGCAGGACGCCGCCGCTCGCATCCAGGAGGGACAAAGCCTTTCCGAGCCCCTGAGAAAGAGCGATTTGTTCCCGCCGATGGTTACCATAATGGTGTCCGTCGGTGAGGAGACCGGTGAGCTCTCGTCGCTTCTGAACCGCGTCGCGGAGTTTTACGAGGACGAGGTGGCCACGATAACCAAGGGCCTGACCAGCCTCATCGAGCCGATACTTCTCATCTTCGTGGGTGGCATGGTCGGTGCCATGGTCATAGCCCTGTATTTGCCGATGTTCACCGTCATCACCCAGATCGGAGGCTGATCCCACTGGAGCGGAGAAAGGGCGGGAAACTCAACCTGGATGGTGCCCACGCCCTATACCTCGAGGAGCCGGGCGAGGAAACCCTCCGAGACGTGATGGATACCGGCCGTGGACTCATATATCATTTCGCGCGCATGTATACGCGCGATCATCCCTCCGACGACATGATACAGGCGGGGTACGAGGGCCTGATAAAGGCCCTGAATCGCTTCGACCCCGGCAAGGGCGCCAGCTTTACCACCTACGCCTCCCACCTGATCAGGGGAGAGATTCGACATTACCTGAGGGACGAAGCCTCATTCTATCGTCCCGGTTGCCTCGTCGATCTGCAAAGCAGGGTGGAGCGGTACATCGATGAACAGACGATGATAAACGGTGAACCCCCGGACGTGCCCACCATCGCCGAGGCCCTCAACGTTCGCGAGGACGGTGTGGTAGAGGTCATGCGGTCCGGGTTGGTGCCCTTGGACTCGGTGGACCTCTCCAAGGTGAGGAGCCTTCGCTACGAATCCTTCCGCCTGCCCCTGGAAGATCGGGTCACCCTCGATCAGGCGATACAGGGCCTAAGCGAGATACAAAGACGTGTAGTCGACCTACTATTTTACCGCGACATGACGCAGCAGGAGGCCGCGGACGAGCTCGGCACGAACCAGCGCCAGATCTCTCGCATAATGCACCGGAGCCTGGCGAGCCTTTACGAACTATTCGAGGGGAGCGATGGCGGGCCGTAACCGCCCGGGGCTTCCTTCGATGGAGACCGTGAATGACTTGTAGACCGAGGTATTGGGTTGGGAGTTGAGGGCCATGGGTTTATTGGGAAGGTCAGCCGCAATAGGATTGGAGCTGGACACGGGCGCCGTGCGCGTCGCCTCCGTGTCCGGTGGATCGAGCCGACCCGCGTTGAACTCCGTCGGTTCGGTGGAAATCCCGGAACAGGCGGTAATTGCCGGTGTTGTGGAGGATCGGGACATGGTGGCGGGCGCTCTCAGGGAACTTTGGAACAAGGCGAAGATCGGGAACAGGACCGTAATCCTCGGGATGTCCACGCCCGGCATGCTGATGCGTTCTACCGCTTTCCCGAAGGTTCCCGAGGATCGCCTGGAGCAGGCGGTGCACCTGCAGGCCGGGGATTACTTCCCCATCCCCATGAATCAACTGGTTATGGACTTCTCGGTTCTCGGCGAGACCGAGACCGAGGAGGGTGCAGCGCTGGAACTATTGATGGTGGCGGCCCGCAGGGAACAGCTGGGTAAGAACCTCGATTGCCTACGAGACGCCGGTCTCAGATGCGATGTCATCGACGCTTCGCCGCTGGTGCTCGGCAGGAACTTACCCTCGGATATCGGGGACGAGACCGTGGTCGTGGCCGATATAGGTAACGGGTTGACCAGCCTGCTGGTGGTCGACGGAAAAGTACCCAGGTTCGCCCGGGTTCTCCAGGTGTCCCTGGAATCCTACGCCGACGAACTGGGAGTACCCCTGGCGGAAATACCCCTGGATGGTGAAGGGGGACCCGATGTGCTCGGGGTATCCGAGTCGTGGGCACTAAGGGTTTCCGATGAGATCAATTCCTCGGTCAACTACTTCGTCGGGCAGAACGACGGCGCCTCCGTCGATAGCCTGTACATCGGGGGTAGAGGCTCGAGGGTGCCGGGGCTCGAACGTTTCCTGGTGGAACAAATGGATATGCCGGTGCAGCGGATTAATTCGGCGGAGGGGCTGGCCAATGTCAGGGCCAAAAACTTCGACCCGGAGGCCGGCGGTGCGGATTACTCCGTGGCCATAGGTCTCGCCCTGCGCGGCTTGGAGGAGGTGTGACGATGGTAAGAATCAACCTGCTCCCGCCCGAGATTATCGAGGCGCGAAATCGCCGCCGCCGTTCGTTGAAAATAATGTCGGCGGTGGGCGTCGGGATCCTGGCGCTGGGAGCCGTGTTCGCCTTCCTCCTCGTCGATTCCTGGGGATTGAAGGATGAACTGACGGATCTCGAGGTTGAAAGAATCGCCCTCGAATCCGAGATCAGAGAATACGAACACTACGAGGAGATCCAGGCGGAAGTCGATGCAAAACTGGAGATCGCCAACGCCGCCATGGGGCGGATGCAGTACTGGCCCACGGTTCTGACCGAGATCGGAACGTTCATCCCCCAGAGGGTATGGTTGACGGATCTCGCTCTCAATTATCCGCACACCAACGGGGAGGCCGAGGTGGGTGGTTCCGTATTGTTTAGGGGGCTGACCTACGATCATCCCCAGACCGCACAGTGGCTCAAGCGGCTCGAGGGTATCGAGCAACTGGCCGATGCCCGGTGCAGGTTCTCCGCGGAAACGGTTCACAGGGACGTGCAACTGGTTTCCTTCGAGTTGAACAGCAAATTGCATCCCGGTCCCGAGTACGATCCCATGGCGGATAGGAGTGATTCCCGTTGACCACCAGGGCGATGGATAGATCCGTAATCCTACTAATCGTACTTGCCGTCATCGCCGTATTGGCCCTCGGGTTCTTCATCTACCGCCAGGTCGGCATCAGGGCCGATCTCCTCGAGAGTATAGAGGTCGAGGAGGCGAACGTGGCCGCGGCCAAGACTCGACTGGACTACCTCCAAGACCTCGCTGCGAGGAGCGACGAGATGGAGGAAAGTCTCGAGATCATGTCGAGGTTGATTCCGGACGAACCCCTCGAGGACGAGCTGATAGTACAGCTCAGCGCGGAGGCGGAGGCCGTCGACATCGGGCTCATACAGATCCGTTTCGACGAGCGTTCCGAAGGGGAGGGCTACGTGGAGATGCCCATTAACCTCTCCTTCGAGGGACGATACCTACAGGCGATCGAATTGCTCAAGTCGCTCGCGGATTCCGAACGGGGCATCCGCATAGATGACATTCGCATGGGCCGCGGTAGCGAGGATCTGCCCTTCCTCAGCATTACGGTCCGAGGGAGTGTTTTCTATGCCGGCAATTAGGAGGAGTACTATCATGAACTTATCGCAGAAGAAATGGCGGTTGCTCGACAAGATCGTGGCCGTTTGCGTTCTTGGGATCCTGGTCGGAGCGGCTTTTGGAATAATATCCGCTCATCCCGGCAATGCCGGAGCCTCCGACGATCCCAACGAAGGCCAGGCACCCTCCGGTGACCCCTTCGAACCCCCGGAGGATTTCGAATCCGCCGTTGTGGTCGACGGTGAGGATCGAGAAGAACCCCTCTACCTGAGGCGTTATGACCTGCAACATATCGATCCAGATACACTGATGCCGTTGATATCGGGCTTGGGCATCGACGTCAGGACCGTGAGAGTCGACGCTAACCGGAGGACGATCTGGGCGCGGGGAACCGGTAAGTCACTTTGGCAACTGGGCGAATTGATCACCGCCGTGGATAGGGCGGAGAACAAACTGTCCATAGGTTACGCATCGATAGTCACCGAGCACATTACCCCGTCCAGGATGATAGCTCATCTTTCCGAGGTCGGGCTGTCGCCGGATAGGTACATAACCGTGGGACGAACCCTCATGATATTCGATCGGGCCTTGTTGGACAGATGGAGCGAGGTCGTGGATCTTGCAAGTCGGGTAGATACCCCGGCTTCACGGGACTCCAGGGTATTCATCTACACCCTCAGGAACACCGCGGGGGAAGATGCCGCGGAACGTTTGAATACCATCGGGTTCTCCGATGTCCAAACCCAGACGTTCAATTATCCCGAGCTGAGCAAGGAGATCATGGTTATCTGTCCCCCGGAGGTATATGATGAGGTTGTAGAAGCACTGGCCACCATAGATACGATTCGCCGCAGGGTCAGGGTGCCGTTGATCACCGTCAGTGGAGATAATGCCCGGCGCCAGCTCGAGGCCAGGCGTACCCTATTGAGTCAATTGAGTGGGGTTCCCGAGGGTAGTATGCACATATCCGACAATATTTCGGGTAATATAAATAGTCCGGAGTATGTGCTTTGGGTTGAGGAGTCGCCGGAGGTCGTGAAACAGCTGGAGGCGTTGTTGAACAGGCTGTAACCGTGACCGGCGGGTCTATTACAATCTAGACCTATCACAGACATAAAGGACTACGTGAGGCGCCAAGATGGTATAATGATGCTATCGGGTGTTAATGTAGTTAATCGAAGGTTTCGGTTGAGTCAAGAATAACGTGAAGCCTAACTGGGGTGGATGCGAGGGAAGCGCCATCTGTACGAAAATCTGTTAGGCGTGAATCTATGAGTGATTACTGTATTGCTCAGCAGAAAGGGGGATCAAAATGTATCGTCGGCTACTTGGGAAGAATTCGGGCTTGGCAATACCTGGAACCATGATGGTTCTGGTGATTATGACAGTACTTGGGGTCAGTCTATGGAGCATCGGACACACCGAAAGAGTTCAGGTTGATAGACTGGAGAAATCAGTACAGGCACATTTCTTGGCGAGGTCAGGTGTTGAATCCGTCGCGGAGTATTTTGCTGATTCAGAAAATGCTAAGACAATATCATCATATATTGGACAATCCTCGTCTCCGGTTGAGATTGGTCCCGGTCGTTTCACTGTGAGTTTGTCGGTCTTAGCGGAAGAAGAGGGCA
>SLGS01000178.1 GCA_007136565.1 Clostridia bacterium
CCGGTGTCCACTTCGGACACCAGACCCGCCGCTGGAATCCCAAAATGAAGGAATATATCTTCACCGAGCGCAACGGAATCTACATCGTCGACCTCCAGAAGACCGTGAAATTGATGGACGAGGCCTATAGTTTTGTCCGCGACACGGTGTTCCAGGGCGGTAGCGTATTGTTCGTGGGTACCAAGAAACAGGCCCAGGAAACGATCCAGGAAGAAGCCGACCGCTGTGACATGCCTTACGTAAACCAGCGCTGGCTTGGGGGTACCCTCACCAATTTCGAAACCATCAAGAAACGCATTCGTTCCCTCATGGACCTCGAAGAGCAGGAGGCCAGTGGTGCCTGGGACAACCTTCCGAAAAAGGAAGTAGTCTTGTTGAAAAAGCAGCAGGAGCGCCTCCAGAAATTCCTGGGCGGGATCAAGGAAATGCGCCGAATTCCCGACGTGGTTTACATCGTCGATCCGCGCAAGGAAGCCATCGCGATTAGCGAGTGTAATCGCCTCGATATTCCCATCGTTTCCATAGTTGACACCAACTGCGATCCCGACGAAATCGATTACGTAATCCCCGGCAACGACGATGCCATCCGCGCCGTCAGACTGCTGACCTCCCGCATCGCCGACGCGGTGCTCGAGGGCCGCCAGGGAGTGCAAGTTAGAGATAGCTGATCCAACGATATTTGCGAGGGAGAGATAATCCACATGGTGGAGATTAGTGCTAGCCAAGTCAAAGACCTCCGAACCGCCACCGGCGCCGGAGTCCTAGACTGCAAGAAGGCCCTCGAGGAGTGCGGGGGAGACCTCGATAAAGCCATCGAGGCCCTGCGAACCAAGGGGCTCGCGGATGCGCAGAAGAAGGCCGGCCGGAGTACCGGCGAAGGCTTGATCGACTCCTACATCCATCTCAACGGCAAGATCGGCGTCCTGCTCGAGGTCAACTGCGAAACGGACTTCGTAGCGCGCACGGACCAGTTCCAAGAGCTCGCCCACGACCTGTGCATGCAAGTGGCGGCCGCGGATCCGACCTTCGTCGATCGCGACGAGGTTCCCGAGGAAATGCTCGAACAAGAGCGCCGCATCCTGCTCGAACAGGCCAAGGGTGAAGGCAAGCCCGAAGAGATCGCGCAAAAGATCGTCGAGGGTAGGATCGAGAAATTCTACTCCCAGATTTGCCTGGTCGACCAGGCCTTCGTCAAGGATCCCGATCGTACTGTGGAGGAAGTAATCAAAGAGGCCATCGCCACCCTGGGCGAGAATATTCGGGTTCGACGCTTCGCCCGCTTCGCCATGGGAGAAGATACAGACGACTGAGGTGCTTTCGCGCCTCGATGCGACCACCTCCAGGAGGCGAACCATCTATGGATGAATCGTCCGCAGCGGCGAAACCCGCCTATCGCCGGGTAGTCCTAAAGCTGAGTGGGGAAGCGTTGGCGGGTGAAATGGGGTTCGGCATCGATCCCGCCATAGTGGACGGCATAGCCCGCCAGGTGGGAGAAGTGGTCACGCTCGGTATAGAGACGGCCATTGTGGTCGGCGGTGGAAACATCTGGAGAGGTGCCCTGGGATGGACGCGGGGCATGGACCGGGCTACCGCCGACTACATGGGTATGCTCGCCACGTGTATCAACGCCCTGGCCCTCCAGGACGCCCTCGAGAATCACGGCATCGACACCCGGGTCCAAACCGCCATCGAGATGAAAGAGGTCGCCGAACCCTACATCCGAAGGCGCGCCATCCGGCATCTGCAAAAGGGTAGAGTCGTAATCTTTGCGGCCGGTACAGGTAATCCCTATTTTTCCACGGACACGACGGCGGCACTTCGCGCGGCAGAGATCGAGGCCGATGCGATGCTCAAGGCTACCAACACCGCCGGAGTTTACGACTCGGACCCGGCCCGCAATCCCGAAGCCCAAAAGTACGACGAAATCCAGTACCTCGACGTCCTCAACCGGGGACTGGCCGTGATGGATTCCACGGCCACTTCCCTTTGTATGGACAACGATATACCCATCGTCGTCTTCGACCTCGGAGTCTACGGCAATATCAAGCGCGTAATAATGGGCGAATCCATTGGAACTTTTGTGCGGGGGGGAAAAAAGGATGAATCATGAAGTGATTGATGAAGGTGCCAAGCGGATGGAGAAGCAAATCGAATACTTCTCCCGTGAGATGGCAACCATAAGGGCGGGCAGGGCGAACCCCGCCCTCGTCAATGAGTTGATGGTCGATTACTACGGTAGTCCGACACCCTTGAACCAGATCGCCTCTATAGGTGCACCCGAAGCCCGACTCCTGGTGATAGAACCGTGGGACAAGAACGCCATGGGCGATATCGAGAAGGCCATCATGCGCTCCGACCTGGGTATCATGCCCAACAACGACGGTAACGTGATCAGGCTCGCCATCCCACAGCTCACCGAAGAACGCCGCCGGGAACTCGTCGGATTGGCCAACAAGAGGGCCGAAGAAAGCCGTGTAGCCGTCCGCAATATCCGCCGCGATATCAACGACGCCATAAAGAAACTGGAGAAATCCGGTGAGGTATCCGAGGACGAAGCCCGGCGTCTACTGGATAAGACCCAAGAGGTCACCAACGACCACATCGCCAAGATAGACTCTATCATGGAGGAAAAAGAGCGCGAAATCATGGAGGTGTGAGCCATCGAGGAGGGTGATCTCCTTCGTTTCCTGGGTCTACCCCTTTCCGCGGTCGTAGAGACCCTGGAGGGGCTGGAGCGGTCCCCACGGGTTACCGTACATCCACCGCCGGACTCGAGACTATCGGCGGATTTTGACGACCATCCGGTGGTCGTCCGAATCCGGGTGATCGATGGCGGCGTCGTATCGGTAGATGGCGCCGCATTACCCGCACCCAACCGACGGATCCTCGAGCATCTCGATGCATGCACCGGGGGACACAAAGAATGAATACCCTTCCCGAGCACGTGGCCATCATCATGGATGGTAACGGAAGATGGGCCGAGGAGAGGGGCCTCGATAGAATCGAGGGACACCGGGCCGGGGCCCAGAGTCTTCGCGGGGTCATCGAAGAATGTGGCCGCCTCGGTATACCCTACCTCACGGTCTTCGCCTTTTCGACGGAAAACTGGGGGCGTCCCCGTGAAGAAGTCCAAGCCCTGATGACTCTCATGGCCGAGTTCTCGCGATCCGAGGCCGACGAATTGCGGGCCCAGGATGTTCGCGTCGTACCGATAGGAGATCTCGATTCCCTCTCGGAGATGGCGCGCGAGGGGATCGCGGCCCTGGCCCGGTTCACGGAGCAGGGCCAGGGTCTCACGCTTCTGCTGGCGGTTAATTACGGAGGCCGCTCCGACCTCGCACAGGCGGCCCGCACCATCGCGCAGCGCGCCCTGGCTGGCGAAATCGACCCGGACAACGTCAACGATCACACCCTCCAGATGCATCTTTACAGTCATCCGTACCCCGACCCAGACCTCATAATTCGAACCGGGGGAGAATGGCGACTGAGCAATTTCTACCTATACCAGGCAGCGTATTCGGAGTTCTTCTCCTCTGATGCCTATTGGCCCGATTTCGGCCCCGACGATCTCCGACTCGCCCTCGACGCCTTCGAGAAGAGACAACGGCGGTTCGGCGGCCGGCCGCGTCCCGCCACGGAGGGTGGGTAATGGCGTGGCCGATCTCGTCCCCAGGGCAAAGAGCGTATTCCTGTTTGCCCCACCTCTGCTAATCGCCGGCGTTCTCGGGGGCTGGCCCCTCGCGGTCCTGGTGACCGTCATCGCCCAACTCGCCGCCGGCGAAATCGAAAGGATGCTGGGCGCCGGCATCCTTTACACCACCAGGCTGGCACTGTTGTTGATATCCCTGGCCCCGGTCACCGATCTGCGGTTGCTCTGGTTGGCATATCCTATGGTCGCGTTGGAATTCGTCCCGGGATTGTTATCCCGGGACGAAAACAAGTGCTGGGAAAGGGGATTCCAACGCGTGCTCGTCGCCTTCTTCAGCTGCGCGTACCTGGGACTGATCGCCTTTTGGATCGTGACCAGGGATCACGGCGGCACCCCGGCCCTATTCCTTTGGACGGTGGGGGTCATCTGGGCAAATGATGTCGCTGCCTACCTGATCGGTTCCCGGTGGGGGAGGGGCGGCCTGGTGCCAAGCCTCAGTCCCAACAAGAGCTGGCAGGGGGCCGCCGCCGGATTAGCCGGGGGATTGATCGTGGGAGCCATCGGGGGAGCATTCCTGGGATCTCCGGTGAGTTACGTTCTGGCGGGCATCGCCGTCGCTGCGGCGGGACAGCTGGGCGACCTCTTCGAATCCATGATCAAGAGAGCTGCCGGGGTCAAAGACTCCGGGGACCTGTTCCCGGGGCACGGTGGAGCCCTCGATCGCATCGACAGCCTTCTATTCGCGTTTCCCGTCGTGTTCGCTTTATTGCAGTTCGGATTCTTACCCTAGTTGAAGCTAGTGCGAAAGGCGTGATCAGTTGAAAGCCATATCCGTTCTCGGATCCACCGGCAGCATCGGAACGCAAACCCTGGAAGTCGCCCGGGAATTCCCCGAAGACGTCAGGGTGATGGCGCTATCCGCCGGATCCAATGCCTCCTCGCTCATCGCCCAGGCCAGGGAGTTCAGACCGCGGGCCGTTTGCATTGACGACCCGCGAGGTTACGAGCGCGTCGAGGCCGGTCTCTCGGATCTTCCCATCGACGTCTATTCCGGGACGAACGGTATGACAACCATGATAGAAAGCGTTCCCGTGGACACGATAGTGGCCGCCATCTCCGGTTTCGCCGGGCTGGCCCCCACCATGACGGCGGCCTCGACGGGGGCCGACCTGGCCCTGGCCAACAAGGAAGCCATCGTTGGAGGCGGTTCCTTGCTCCTGGATCGCCTGAGGAAAGGCGGCGGGGACCTCATACCCGTCGACAGCGAACACAGCGCCCTGTTCCAATGCATTCTGGGGGAAACGGATCCCCTCGATAGCCTCATCCTCACCGCATCCGGAGGACCCTTCCTCGGGCGCGATCCCCGGGACCTACACGGCGTTACCCCCGGGGAAGCCCTCGCACATCCCCGCTGGGACATGGGGCGCAAGATCTCCGTGGACTCTGCCACCATGATGAACAAGGGACTTGAAATCATCGAGGCGTCGTGGATTTTCGATGTCCCGATAGCTAATGTCGAGGTAGTGATCCACCCCCAGAGCGTCGTGCATTCCCTGGTGAGACTGCGAGATGGATCTCTCAAGGCGCACATGGGACCGACCGACATGCGATACGCCATAATGTACGGCCTGAGTCATCCCAATCGCTGGGTGGATCCCGGGTTCGCGGATTTCCAATTGCCAGGACTCAACCTATCCTTTTCCGAGCCCGATGGAACGCTTTTTCCCTGCCTGGATCTCGCCCGGAATGCCGGCACCGGAGGCGGCTTGCTCCCGACGGTACTGATATCCGCCGATGAGGTGGCCGTAGAGGCCTTCCTGGGCGGACATATCCCGTTTACCGGCATAGCCAAAGTAGTGGAGGCCACCCTCGAACTCGCCGCGACGCGCAAGATGGATGCCATCGTGCCGGAGGACATGGATGTCATCTTCCGCGCGGACTCGTGGGCTCGCGACACCGCATCTTCGCAATGCGCCGACATTCGGAGCCGAACCTGATGAAGCGGAAATCCTTGTTTTCAGTGGGGTTGATGTCCGTATGACCGTACTTTTGACCGTATTAGTTTTGGGTATTATCATCCTGGTGCACGAAATCGGGCACTTCGTCATGGCACGACGCGCCGGTGTCTTGTGCCACGAGTTCTCCATTGGATTCGGGCCCAAGATCTACTCCTGGCAGGGCGAGGAAACCACTTATTCCGTTCGCGCCATACCGCTGGGAGGATATGTACTCATGGCGGGAGATGCGGGAAACGCCCTGGAGGGAGAAGCGCCCGAAACCCGAGAAATCGGCCGCAGGATGGGGGACAAGTCCATATGGTCCCGGGTAAAGATAATGGCAGCGGGATCCATGACCAACATCGTCTTGGCCTTCGTGATTTTCTTCGTAGTCTACGCTGTGGTGGGCATTCCTTTGCCCACGCTCACCGTAGAAGAAGTCCAAGGAGGATATCCGGCGGACCTCGCCGGCATGGAGGTGGGCGATCGGATAGTGAGTGTGGATGGCCGCGAGATGAATCAATGGATGGAGGTCGTCGAAACGGTTCGGCGTAATCCCGATCAACCATTGGAATTCACCGTCGAGCGCGACGGA
>SLGS01000151.1 GCA_007136565.1 Clostridia bacterium
AAGAGGGCCTCTCCCTCCCGGGGGCGCCTCGCCGAGGATCTCGACGCTATCGCGCTGACCCGATCGTACGCCGAGGGTGGTGCCTCCGCCATCTCGGTCCTCACCGAACGCGACCATTTCGGCGGCAGCTACCAAGACCTCGCCGATGTGCGAAGCGCCACCGAGCTGCCCATCCTCTGCAAGGATTTCGTGTTCTGCCCATACCAGGTGTATCGAGCCCGGGCGGCGGGAGCGGATGCTATGCTCCTGATCGCCGCCATTCTCTCGGATGCCACCCTGCAGGAACTTCGGGAGTTGAGCATCGGGCTGGGGATGGACGTCCTGGTCGAAGTGCACGATGCCGAGGAACTGCGCAGGGCGACTTCCCTCGGGGTGGACCTGTTGGGCATAAATAACCGGGACCTTGCTACCTTCGAGGTGAATCTCGCGACCTTCGAGCACCTGGCTCCCATGGTGGCCGAAAACATCCCGTTGGTGGCCGAGAGTGGAATCCGCACCCCCGCCGATGTCCATCGGATGATGAGTGCTGGAGCGGACGCAGTCCTGGTGGGAGAATCGCTGGTGAAATCCGCCGATCCGGCGACCGCCCTGCGTCACCTCGCCTCCTTCGAGGGGGGCTCGGCATGACCCGCGTCAAGATCTGCGGCGTCACCGATCCCGAAAACGCCGTCCAGTGCGCTCGCCTCGGGGCGGACATGATAGGTTTGAACTTCTATCCCCGGGGGCCGAGATACGTGGAAACGAAAGTCGCCCGGGAGATAGTCCAGGCCCTGCGATCGGACGTCGGGCCGAACAAGCCGCTGGTGGTGGGAGTATTCGTCAATGCCAGCAGCCAGTCGTCGCTTCGCATGATGGATCTCTTGGATCTCGATGCCATCCAACTCAGCGGCGACGAGCCGCTGGACACCCTGGCCGATTACCACGGCCGGGCCTTCAAGGCCCTCCGCCCCGAAGATTCCGATCCCGGATCCCAAATCGAGGCGATTATGCCGTTTATCCCTTCCGACCCCGACCTGCCCGGTGCCCTGCTCGACGCGCAACACGATACCCTCTACGGCGGTACGGGCCGGTTGGTGGATCCCGAGCTAGCCCTCCAACTGGTCCGTCGCGTTCCCCGGCTCTTGCTGGCCGGGGGGCTCAACCCGGACAATGTCGCCGACCGCATCCGCCAGGTTAAGCCGTGGGGAGTCGACGTGGCCAGCGGCGTCGAAAGTGAAGGCCCCGGTCTAAAGGACCTGGATATGGTGCGCAGATTCGTGCAAGCCGTAAACACTGCGAATGGGAGTGAAGAGATTGAAGGATGAACGAGGCAAGGCCTGGGACTCCTTACCCAACGAACGCGGATACTTCGGGGATTTCGGGGGCCGCTTCGTACCGGAAATCCTGGCCCCCGCCCTGGACGAATTGACCAAAGCCTACCGGGAATCGGTGGTCGATGGGGAATTCTCCCGCAGACTCGAGACCTTATCTCGGGATTACTGCGGACGGCCAACTCCCTTATCCTACGCGCAGAGGTTATCGGAATATCTCGGTGGAGCCCGCATATATCTAAAGCGCGAGGACCTGGCCCACACGGGCGCCCACAAGATCAACAACGCCCTGGGGCAGGGACTATTGGCCGAGAGGATGGGTAAGGGCCGCATCATTGCCGAAACGGGTGCCGGCCAGCACGGGGTTGCCGCGGCCACGGTGGCGGCTCTTCTCGGACTCGATTGTCGTGTTTACATGGGCGAGATGGACATGCAGAGACAGGAGCCCAACGTGTTTCGAATGCGTCTGCTCGGGGCCGAGGTAACACCCGTCGACAGCGGAAGCAAGACCTTAAAGGATGCCATCAATGAAGCCATACGCGATTGGGTGACTAACGTCGACGATACTTTCTACCTGCTCGGTTCTGTCCTCGGTCCCCACCCCTACCCCACCATGGTCCGAAACTTCCAGCGAGTAATTGGCGACGAAGCCCGCATCCAGATTCGGGAGGCGGCGGGAAGCCTCCCCGACCTATGCATCGCCTGCGTTGGCGGAGGCAGTAACGCCATCGGGTTATTCTACCCGTTCCTGGGGGATGAGACGGAACTCGTGGGCGTGGAAGCCGGGGGCCTTGGACTATCCACCGGCAAGCACGCTTCGCGATTCAACGACCCCCGGCTGGGCAGACCCGGGGTACTGCACGGCACCCGCTCCTATGTATTGCAGGATGAGGATGGCCAGATCCTCGATACGCACAGCATTTCCGCCGGTCTCGATTACGCTTCTGTGGGACCCGAACACGCCAATCTCCGAGCGTTGGGACGGGCGACCTATACCACGGCCACCGACGATGAAGCCCTGGAGGCACTGCACACGTTATGTCGGTTGGAGGGGATAATCCCGGCGCTGGAGAGCGCCCACGCCCTGGCCGAGGCGATGAAGAGGGCCCCGGGGATGTCTCGGGATGCCATAATCCTGGTCAATCTCTCCGGGCGGGGCGACAAAGATCTCGGCACCATAATGGAGAAACTGGGTGATGAACTATGATGGGCGGATCTAGGCTTTTGGGGCTGGAATCGATACGGCAGGTCTTCGCCAAGACCTCGGCGGCGAGGCGCTCCGCCTTCCTGCCCTATTTCCCGATAGGCTATCCCGACTACGAAACCTCCTTGGACATCATCGAGGGCATGGCTCGAGCGGGGGTAGACGCTTTCGAAATCGGAATGCCCTTTAGCGATCCGCTGGCGGACGGTCCCGTAATCCAGGCTGCGACGTCGACGGCCCTGGCCAATGGAGTGAACACGCGCCGGTGCCTGGAAGCCGTCGGCGAACTGCGCCACAGGGGAGTGGAACAACCCCTGCTGCTGATGGGGTATCTCAACCCGATTCTCTCTTACGGCGTCGCCGAGTTCGCGGCCGACGCCAGGGCCTTCGGGGCCGATGGCCTCATCGTACCGGATCTTCCCCCCGAGGAGACGGCGATCCTCTCCACACCCTGCGCCCGACATGATCTCGCCATGGTGCAGTTCGTAACACCGAACTCGGATGAAGCGCGGATCGCGGCGGCCGACGAAAATGCCACGGGGTTCATCTACGTCGTCTCCCTCAAGGGCACCACCGGGGCCAGGGAATCCGTATCCGAAGGCCTGGCCGACTTACTCGGCCGCCTGCGCGGGCAAACCGACAAGCCCTTGGTGGTCGGCTTCGGCATCGGTTCTCCCGAACACGCCCGCGCCATCAATGGATTGTGCGACGGCTTCATAGTCGGTAGTGCCCTGGTGAACGCCGCCCGAATCCCGGGTGACGCCCAGCGCCTGGCGGAAGATATTATGGGCGCCCTGGTCGAGTAATACCCAGATGGGCGCCCGGGTGGGGCGGCGTCCCTCAGCTACGATCGATGCGTCGGTATATCGCCTCGCGGGGAGACAGGGGCACAGCGCCCTCGGGTGTTACGAGGAAGTTGTCGGAGACCAGGAAAGCCCTACCCCCCTCCGTCAGCGTGGCCGGATGAAACGAAAGGACCATGCCCTCGCGAAGCTCGTCGTCGTCGGACAGGGGATATCTACGGTCCAGGTCGTCTGTCCCGATGGTGTGACAGTGCCGGGTATGAGAACCGATGACCTCGTAACCCGCATCCCGAAAGACCGCATCGGATACCTCTCCCACCACTCCCTTGCCGACGCCCGGTATCGCCGCCCGCGAAGATTCCTCGATGGCGAGCCGAGTGGTTTCCAGGAGCCTGCGGTCGTCCTCGGACAGTTTTTCGAAGCTGAAGACGGTGCTCAGTTCGCACCAATATCCGTAGGGACCCGAGTAATCCAGTTCGAAGGTTATGGTGTCGTTCTTTTCCAGGCGCCTGTCGAGGGTGGTCGGCATGCTGAAGGGCGTTCCCCCGAAGGAATGTTTATGCCAACCGCGAAACCCCCCGGCCCCCTTGACGTGCGCTTCCGCCATGCTCCCCGCGGCCCAGGCCCGCGCCCCCGGCCGAAGCTGCCGGGCATAAATGTCCGTAGCCTCGGCCATGATCCTACCCAACTGCTGCATGGCCGCGACCTCGAAGGGGGACTTGATCAATCGCAACTCATCGATATCGTCGGTGACGTCGACCAGCTCGAAGGTCGAAAACCCGGGCGCCAGTACCCGCCAGTCCCGGGCGGAGAAGTGAGTATCCGCGTTGGCCACTCCCAACCTCCCGCCACCCTCAGCCACCTCAAAGACCAACTCCAGCAACCTCTCCAGGGGATCGCAATCGGTCTCTACCGTCTCCACGTCGGCATCGACGGCGGTGACCTCTCCCCAGGCGGCTTCGTAGTTGGATGCGTACAAGACCCTGGGCCTATCCGCACATCGGGAAAAGAGCAGGTAAGCCTTGCCCGCCCAAAGATCCGCATTGGTGAAATAGCGGAGCAAACCGTTCATCCGCGGGGCTCCCGCGACGGGCACCAGGATCGCTGAAAGATCCCCTCGATCCATGATGCCTTCTAGGTTCTTCCTCCTCCTGGCAATATCGGAACGGAGGTTCTCTTCGGACAATCCGACCATCGTCATCACTCTCCCAGGCAAAATTGATCATCGATCGGAAGCCTTTCGACCCCCACATCGGTTGCCCTTCCGAGTCGCCCCGGGATGCAGGAATTGAAAGCCCCCTGCAAAACTAGAGTCAGTACCCACAAGCCGGGTTGAGCCGATCCCCGGTAAAGAGAGGTGATCCCTTTGCGGGATATTTCCGGTATGGTAACCGACGCTACCACGGTTAAGGCGATGCGAAGGATGATGGATGAGGGGCACTTCAGTGCCGCGGACTTAACATGGTATTACATGGAGAGAATAGCCCGTTACGATGCCGGAGACGACGGCATTAACTCCGTTTTGGAACTTAACCCCGAGGCGGTTTTTTTGGCAGAGGCCCTGGACCGAGAAGCGGAGCAAAGCGGACCGCGGGGCCCCCTTCACGGTATCCCCGTATTGCTCAAGGACAATATTGACACCGGCGACAAGATGCATACCAGCGCGGGAACCTTGGCCCTGGCCAACTCTCGAGCCGAAGAAGATGCTTTCGTGGCCGCTCGCCTGCGGGACGCCGGGGCCATCATCCTCGGTAAAACGAACATGACCGAGATGGCGAACTTCATGACCGAGGGAATGCCCAGCGGATACAGCTCCCGCGGAGGCCAGGTAAAAAACCCCTACGGACCCGGCCGCCTGGAGGTCAGCGGATCCAGTTCCGGATCCGGGGCAGCCATAGCCGCCGACTTCGCGGCCCTGGCGGTGGGCACCGAGACATCCGGCTCCGTACTGAGCCCCGCGAGTCACAACTCCATAGTCGGCATCAAACCCACCGTGGGGTTGGTCAGTAGATCGGGCATAATACCCATAGCCCACAGCCAGGATACCGCCGGCCCCATGGCCCGAACCGTGGAGGATGCCGCCCTGATGCTCGGCGCGATGGTGGGAGTAGACGAAGGGGATCCGGCCACGGTGTCCTCCGTCGGGCGCTATCACGTGGACTACACTCAATTCCTCGATTCCCGGGGCCTGGAGGAGACCCGCCTCGGGATTCCCAGGGGGTATTACGAGGACCTGGACTCCTCGCAACTGTCCATCATGGAGCACGCCATCGAGGTCATGCGATCCGCCGGAGCGGATATCGTGGACGACGTCGAGATCCCGGGAGGTCGCGACAAGTGGCAATCGCCGGTCCTCGTTTACGAGTTCAAGTCCGCACTCAACGCCTACCTGGGCGGCCTGGATCCAAGGGTACCCGTACACTCCCTGGCCGAGCTGATTCACTTCAACTTCCAAAGCGCTCCCGCTACTCTCAGGTACGGGCAGAGCCTACTACTGGCGTCGGAAAAGACGAGCGGCACCCTCACGGAACGCGAGTACATCGATGCGCGAAAGAGAGATATCCTGGATGCCCGGATCAAGGGCATCGATGCGGTCATGGAAGGACACGGACTCGACGCCCTGCTTTTCCCCGCGAACGGAGGCGCGTCACTGGCTGCCAAGGCCGGTTATCCTTCGATCACGGTCCCGGGAGGATACGACTCCAGCGGTCTCCCCCTGGGGGTAACCTTCACCGCCCGGGCCTTCGAGGAACCGGCGCTACTGCGAATGGCGTACGGTTACGAGCGGGCCACGCGGATCCGG
>SLGS01000196.1 GCA_007136565.1 Clostridia bacterium
CCACCACCTTCATCGTCGACACCCGGGGAGAGATCCGCGAGGTGACCCTGGGGTGGGACGCATCGTCCGTTCAGAAGATGAAGGATTGGGTGGACGAACTGGCGCCGGGTTCATGACGTCATGTCCGATCTCACGGGTACCCGGGCGCTGAGGTACCCGACTAACCTGAAGACCCCAACGCTCAGGGCCGTGATGGCCGGGACCAGGATGATCAGGGCCAGGTCCGGGGCGCCGAGGTAAAATAGCGACCAGGGTATGTTCTGGTCCGTTATGGCACCGAGGGCGACGGGTACCAAGGACAAGGTTGCTATGGATAACACCGTCGGGACGAGGATGTCCCGCATTACCCGGGCGCGGGGGGCATCCGCCACCTCGCGCCGCCACCCCACCAGCCGGATCACCGACCGCAGGGATAACCCCGCCACCACCAGGAAGATAAATAGTAGTATCGCCCCGACCATCCCCGTAGAGGTGCCCTCGCCGGGGCTTTGCCCGGTCAGGACCAGGGCCATGTCCTCCACGAGCCCCGCGTGGGAGGTGGTGTTGTAAAGCAGGTGGTTGCCGTTGAAGAGCACCACGGCACCCACTCCGCGGTCCGGCAGCAGTACCAGCTGCGAGGCGTAATTCTCCAGAGAGCCCCCGTGACTTACGACCCGTTCATCTCCCACCTCGGATAGCATCCAGCCCAGGGCGTAGGGTACGTCTCCCCCCGTGTCCGTCCAGAGGGCCTCTACGCTCTCCGGGGAGAGTATGGTGGCCTCGCCGAAGGAACCCCCGGCTAATAGAGCCGCCGAGTAGCGTCCCATGTCCCGGGCCGTCGAGATGATGAAGCCCGCCGGGACGGCGTACTGCAGGAACTCCTGTTCTCGGGCTATCGGCCAACCGAACAGGGAACCGTGCCCCGTGGCCAGGCCCGCCTCGGCGGCTTGGGTGGGATCGGTGAAGGTGGAGTCCATCCCCAGGGGTTCCAGGATGTTCAACTCCAGGTAGTCCCCGTAGGACAGTCCCGAGACCTCCTCTATCACCGCCCCGAGCAGGGTGTATCCCCGGTTGAAATAGATGAACCTCTCGCCGGGCTCGGCGGTGGGCGTTACCTCCCCCAGAGCCGCGGCGGCCTCCGCCACTTCCACACGGGCTCGCGGGGTCTCCCCGAGATCTCGCTCCGAGAGTCCCGAGGTGTGGGTCAACAGGTGGCGGAGGGTGATCGCACCCGACCCCTGCGACCCGGCGACGGAGAAGCCGGGAAGGTATTCCTCCACGGTGTCGTCCAAATCCAGCATCCCGCGCTCGGCCAGCTGCATCGTGGCCACAGCGGTGAAGGTCTTGGATATCGAGGCGATGTAGAGGGGGGTGTCGGGGGTCATGGGGCGGTCTTCGCCGGCGTTTCCCCGGGCGTAGATTTGCACCCCACCGTCGGAGCGGGCCACGGCCAGGGCTCCCCCGGGCAGGCGGTGGTTGCGGATGTGTTCCGAAAGGAAAGCGTCGATGCTGGGCGGGGAACCGTCTTCGGCCCGCGCGGTGCCGGGTGCGGGGAGGAACCCCGCGGCGGCGATGATGGCCAGGGTTATCGTCAACGAAAGGAAGATGGCCGGGATCCGGGGGCGTGCCGAAACGCCCGCCCTCCCCCGGTGATCCCGTGGAATGCGCCCGTAGTGCAAGATGCGAACCCCCTCCTGGTGTTCGTCGGGGTGGGCGGATCGCACCCCCGCGACGAAACACTCTTTCCGTATCCATCGCCGATATCCCTTCCGGGGCCCCGGGGGGTCCGGGACCCGGGCGCGGCGGCGGGCGGAGACCGGGTAACGGGGGCATCGCGAGCCGTCCCCGGCGATGGCGTATCTTCTCGCGCGAAAACCTCCCCCGGATTCCCCCGGGTGGGCAGGTTATTCCCCCTTTCCCGGATAAGGAGGGACTACCCAAGGATATCGTGGAAGTCATGACGAGAGGACGGGTGAACAACCGTGTTATGCCCCGATAGGTATCGCGGCAGCATCCTGGGCCTCGCCGCCGGTGACGCCCTGGGAGCGACCCTCGAGTTCAGCCCGCCGGGAAGCTTCGAACCGATATCGGACATGGTGGGCGGTGGTCCCCACGGGTTGGAACCGGGATATTGGACCGACGATACCTCCATGGCAGTATGTCTCGCCGTAAGCCTCATCGAGCGGGGCTTCGACCTCGACGACCAGGCGAAGAGGTACCTGCGCTGGTATCGGCACGGGTACATGAGCAGCACCGGGCAATGCTTCGACATCGGGAATACCGTGGCCACCGCGCTGGAGCGTTACGAGGCCACCGGGGATCCCCTGGCCGGCCCGGACCATCCCCGCGCCGCCGGGAACGGATCGCTGATGCGCCTGGGCCCCATACCCCTGGTCTACGCGCCGAAGCCGATGTGTGCCATCCGTCGCTCCGGTCGCAGTTCCCGGGTTACCCACGCCGCCCCCGAGGCCGTGGACGCCTGTCGCTACTTCGCCGGCCTGATGGTCGGGGCATTGCAGGGCGTACCCCGGGAGGAACTGTTGGCGCCAGGGTACTCCCCCGTACCGGGGCTTTGGGAGGCGGAACCCCTGTCGCCGGCGGTGGCCGAGGTGGCGGGGGGATCCTTCGCCCGGCGCGAGCCCCCCGAGATCGTCGGGAGCGGTTACGTCGTAAGGTCCCTGGAGGCGGCCCTTTGGGCCTTTCATAGGGCCGAGGATTTCGAGGATGGGTGCCTTAGGGCGGTGAACCTCGGTGATGACAGCGATACCACCGGGGCCATCTACGGTCAGCTGGCCGGGGCGTATTTCGGCGCCGAAGGGATTCCCGATCGGTGGGTAGATCGCCTGTACTGGCGAAGCTTCCTGGTGTCGGTGGCCGACGAGTTGCTCCGGTGCGCGAGGGAGGAGTGCGCGCCGGCTGGAGAGGGACCCCCGCCGTGAGGTCCCTTCCCGGCGTCGCCTCCCGTCGAGGAGCTCGAAGGGAGGGAGGATGGAATTGGACTGCGTATTTTGCCGGATGATAGCGGGGGAGGAGCCGGCCAGCATCGTCTACGAGGACGAGGCCGTCTTCGCCGCCATGGACATAGTGCAGCCGGGATCCCACAAGGTCTTGGTCATGCCCAGAAGGCACGTGGCCGACATTTATGAACTCGGCGAGGACGAGGCCGGGGCCCTGTTTAGGACCGTGCCGGCCATCGCCCGCGGGATAAAGCGCGCCACGGGCTGCTCCGGGCTGAACCTCTTGCAATCCAACGGCGCCGACGCCGGGCAGACCGTCTTTCATCTGCACGTGCACCTCTTCCCCAGGTTTTCGGGGGACGGGATCGTTTTCGATTGGCCGGGCGACTTCCCCGCGAGGCCGGAACTGGATCGCATGGCGGAGGAGATCGCGCGGCACCTGGACGCCTGACCCGGGATCACTCGAAGAGGACGTCCTCGAGGCCCCCGGGGTCGAGCAGGGTAACCTCTTCCCCGCGGAAGTCTATGAGACCATCCCTTCGCATCCGCACCATCTCCCGGGAGAGGGAAGGACGGGGTACGCCCATATCCTCGGCCATCTCGCGGCGGGATACGCCCAGGTCCACGCGGTGGCTGCCGCACTTCGCCGAAAGATCCAGGAGTCGAGACGCGATCTTTTGTCGTATGCTCCCGTGGGAGAGGTCGCGCAGCCGCCCGTTGAGCATCAGGATCTTGCCCGACAACAGCCCGAGGAATCGCTCGAGGAAGACGGTGTCTTCTCGGCAGAGGCGGACGATTTCCCCCCGGCCGATGTACATGATGGCAGTTTTCGCGACGGCGGTGACCGTGGCCGGGTACCTGCGGCGATCCGAAAAGATCAGCGCCTCCCCGAAGACCTGTCCCGAGGATAGGCGGTCGATGGTTACCGTTCGCCCCGAGGCCAGGACGTTTTGTATTTCCACCTCGCCCTTTAGTATCACGCCGACGTGAGAGCAGGGAGCACCTTCCACCGCCAGGGTAGAGCCCCGGTCGAACTCGCTGATCCGGTAACGAAGCCCGTCGGTGATGGCCAAGAGGTCCCGGCCGGAGTGATTCCCGAAAAGATCCGATTCGGCGAGCCTTTCGAAGAAACCCGGTCGCACTGAAACTTCACGCCCTTTCGTAACAGATGTTACCGATGTCCGCGGCACGCCCCATTATAATTCAACTCAGTGAGCGAAGGGAGGTGGGCCCCTTGAGGCGCACCATCATCGAGATCGACGAGGAAAAATGTAACGGATGTGGCCTCTGCGTGGACGCCTGCCACGAGGGCGCCATTGAGCTGGTGGATGGGAAGGCGAGACTGGTTTCCGACGAGTATTGCGACGGCCTGGGGGATTGCCTCCCCGAGTGCCCCACCAACGCCATAACCCTGGTGGAGCGCGAAGCGAAGGCCTTCGACGAGGAGGCCGTACGAGAGAGGATGCAGGAGCGCTCCGGCGAGTGCGCCGGTGGATGCCCGGGATTGGCGTCCGTCGCCTTTTCGACGGAGAGAGGGGATGCGCCGCCGGCGAGAACCCCCGGTGGAGACGCCCCCGCCGATGACCACCGGGACTCCGAGCTTCGCGGGTGGCCCGTGCAGCTGGCACTGGTCAATCCGCGGGCGGGGCACCTAGACGGTGCTCACCTGTTGATAGCCGCGGATTGCGCGGCCTACGCCCACGCGGATTTCCACCGCGACTTCATGCGGGGCCGGGTTACCGTGATAGGTTGCCCGAAATTGGACGACAACGGTGCATACCGGGAGAAACTTAGGGAAATACTGGAGAATAACGACGTCAGGAGCATCACCGTCGCCAGGATGGAGGTGCCCTGTTGCGGGGGAATCGTGGCCGCGACCCGATCGGCGATGCTCGAAGCCGGCGTGATCGTGCCCTACGATGAAGTGGTCCTCGGCGTCGGGGGAGAAGTCGTGTCGACGGGATGATATGCGGAAGAAGGCAAGGAGAAAGAGGGGGACAAGTATGAGCGTCGAGAACATGTATTGTTTCCAGTGCGAACAGGTGGCGGGCGGCGAGGCTTGCACCAGGATGGGGGTCTGCGGTAAGGATCCGGAGGTTTCGGGTCTGCAGGACCTCGTCATCCACCAGATGATGGGCATCGGGGTGTTGGGTGCCCGCGCCATGGAGCGGGGCGTGGAAATCCCCGAGGACATATCCTCCCTGGTGGAAGAGGCGACCTTCGAGACCCTGACCAACGTCGATTTCGACCCCGACAGGTT
The DNA here is from genome assembly GCA_007136565.1 of Clostridia bacterium. Lineage (GTDB taxonomy): Bacteria > Bacillota > Sulfobacillia > SLMV01 > SLMV01 > CSSED11-154. The sequence goes on from SLGS01000196.1 coordinate 5,197, forward strand.
CCACCGACTCCTCGAGGAGGGAGACGCCGCCAAGGAACGCCTGCTCGAAATGGTGGGCGAAGAACCCGGGGATCCCGAGGCCGTCGGCTACAGGTTGCCCGACGACCACGGGGCCAGGATGGCCGATGCCCTGAAGGTCGGCATATTGTCCGATCACGACCTGGACGAAGATATTCGTTCCCTGAGGGAGACCCTGATATACGGGATGAAGGGGATGGCGGCCTACGCGCACCACGCCCGCATCCTGGGGCACGTCGATCCAGGGGTGGACGCGTTCTTCTACCGCGGCTTCGACGCCTCGGTGCGCTCTCACGACGCCGAGGAACTCCTGGGAATGCTGATGGAGCTGGGTAAGACCAACCTACGCTGCATGGAGCTATTGGATACCGCCAACACCGGTACCTTCGGACATCCCGAGCCGACCTCGGTTCCCGTGACGGTCAAGGAAGGCCCCTTCATCGTGGTCTCAGGCCACGATCTAAAGGACCTAAAGGACCTCCTGGAACAGACCGAGGGCAGGGGCGTTAACGTGTACACCCACGGCGAAATGTTGCCGGCCCTGGCCTATCCCGAGCTGAAAAAGTACTCCCACCTGGTGGGTAACTACGGCGGGGCCTGGCAGGATCAGCGAAAGGAGTTCCACGAGCTCCCCGGTGCGGTGCTGATGACCACCAACTGCATACAAAAGCCCCGGGATTCCTACGTGGATCGCATTTTCACCACCGGTCCCGCCGGTTGGCCCGGTGTCAACCACGTACCCGAGGTGGACGGGGAGAAGG
>SLGS01000228.1 GCA_007136565.1 Clostridia bacterium
ATCGAAGAAGAAACGGCGCGGTCGTCTTGGGGACGTCGGCCCGTATTACCTGCCCCCGAAGCCGGAGGACCAAGAGATCCTGGACGATGGGGATCCGAAGTACGGGTGGTCGGACGTTTTCGCCTTCGTGATCGCGGCGTACCAGGTGCTCTTCCCGATACTGGGCATCATGTTCGGCGTATTCCTCCTCATCTGGGGAGTGCTGTGGTTGCTGGCCCGCTGATAGTTGAACGGCCCCCGTCGCTATGTTACAATTGCTTGCGTCGAGCCGAAGTGGTGGAACAGGCAGACACGCGGTGTTCAGGGCGCCGTGGGCAACCGCCCGTGTGGGTTCGAATCCCACCTTCGGCACAGGGGTCGCACTACCGGTTCGGTCGTGCGACTTCCGCATTTTGGGATGCCCCGGGGCGGCGGGAATCACCCCCGGAGGAAACCAATCGTACAGACCGCAGTACCCACCTCACAAGGTTGTTAGCCCGTCGGATATTCCGGTATAATTGCATCGATTGTGCGCGGGTGAACGTGGAAAGGGGGCGCGCCGTGAAGGAAGATTTCAAGGTTGAACGCGCCGAAGGGCGCGCGGAAGCCGAGGGTCGGGGCGAAGTCCGAATATCTAATGATGTACTCGCCGTTATTACCGGCATCGCCGCTGGGGAGATTCCCGGCGTCACCGGGATGGCCGGAGGATTCGTAGAGAATATTTCGGAGAAGCTCGGCCGACACGATTTGCGTCGGGGCGTCAAGATCGAAAAGCAGGACGACACCGTGAGCGTCGCCCTCTATATCTCCGTCGAATACGGCTGCAGGATTCCCGAGGCCGCCCGACAGCTTCAAGTTAAGGTCAAAGAGGCGGTCGAGAACATGACGGATCTCGAGGTTACCGCGGTGGATGTCCACGTGCAGGAGGTAGTCTTCCCCGCGAAGAAGCGGGACGACGCTTCCGGGTCCAGGAGAGAGGGTCGGGATGACTAGTACGCTTCCAAGACGAGGCGATGAGGTGGAAACCAGAGGCGAGAGGACCGGTGCATCTTTAGGCCTCTCGTCCTTTTTGCGTGGACTGTTGCTGGGGGGAGTCGCGGCCGCCTTCCTGGGTTTTCAGGTCGGCGACTACCTCAGCCGACGCCCCGTCTTCGTCTTCGACACCGGTTACGGTAGCGTCAGGGTATCCCGCGAGGCGCTGGAGTCCATATTCGTCGGGGGCATCGAGGCCGCAACGGACGTAGTGGCCGCCCGGGTTCGGGTCCGCCGAAAGCGCGGCAGGATGCGCATCAACCTGTGGCTTTACCTCGAGCACGACGCCAGCGTCGAGGATACGGTCTCCGGGGCGGTCTCCATCCTGTACTCGGGCATGAGGGATCTCGGAGACACCGATGTGCCGCCGGTGGAATTGGTCATAGAGGATATAACCAGGATTTGAGAATCGGGTGAAACCGTGTCCCGGCATCGAGCCAGAGTAGCCGTAATGGAAACCCTATACCAGATGGATTCCCGTCGCGATTCCGTTCGGAGTATCGAGATGGTGGAAGACCTGTGCCTGGAGGCGCTCCAACGGCACAACGTGACCGGTCGAGACTCCGTGGATTTCGGGCACGCCCTCGCCAGGAGCACCTGGGAGAACATGGCCGAGACGGACCGCGTGATTTCCGAATTATCCCGAAGCTGGGCCCTCCATCGCATCGGGCGCCTCGAGCGCTCCATAATGCGCATGGCCCTGGAGGAAATGTGGCGCATGAATATCCCGCCCAGCGTCGCCATCAACGAGGCCGTGGAATTGACCAAGCAATACGTTTCCGATCGGGCGGCTTCCTTCGTCAACGGCATCCTGGGTGCCTGCGTCGAGGGACCCCCGGCATTGGATTGCCCCCGGGCGGAACGCGGGGGAGTTAGTGGATGTACCCGAGAGGAAGAGGTGAATTGATGTATAGAATAGTTGAAAAGCGAGATCTAACCGATGTCACCAAGCTTTTCGTGGTTGATGCGCCCATGGTGGCTCGCAGGGTGCAGGCGGGGCACTTCGTCATCCTGCGCTGCAGCGAAGAGGGAGAGCGCATCCCCATCACCGTCGCGGACTTCGACCGGGAGGCCGGCACGGTTACCGTGGTCATCCAGGAGGTAGGCAAGACCTCCGCAGCCATCAACGATCTGGCGGAGGGCGACAGCTTCGTAGACTTCGTCGGCCCCCTGGGCCAGGTGGCCCCCATGCGCGAAGATGGACACGTGGTTTGCGTCGGCGGTGGATTCGGGGTTGCCCCGGTCCTACCGGTCGCCAAGGAACTCCGCAGTCGCGGCGTCGAGGTGACGTCGATCATCGGTGCGAGGACCCAGGACCTGGTTATCCTCCAAGACGAGATGGAAGCCGCCAGCGACCAGCTCTATCTCTGCAGCGATGACGGTAGTTGCGGGTTCCACGGTTTCGTCACGCAACAGCTGGAGGAACTGATACAGTCCGGTACCCATATCGACGAAGTCGTCGCTGTGGGTCCCATGGTCATGATGAAGGCCACCGCCGAGGTAACCGAGCCCCACGGTTTGAAGACGTGGGTCAGCCTGGACCCGATCATGGTAGATGGTACCGGGATGTGCGGGGTTTGCCGCGTGACCGTCGGTGGCGAGCTCAAGTTCGCCTGCGTGGACGGGCCCTTCTTCGACGCCCACGAGGTCGATTACGAAGAAGCCCTCAAGCGCAACAAGATGTACCAAAGGGAAGAAAGACTGGCTTACGATATGTACAAGGAGAACAGGCACGAATGTCGCCGGGGAGGTGCCGTCAGTGGTTGAATCCAACCGTTGGAAGAAGACGCCCATGCGGGAACAGTCCGCCGAGGAACGCGTTAACAACTTCGACGAAGTGCCCTTCGGCTACAGCGAAGAGGAAGCCATGGCCGAGGCCGAGCGTTGCCTGGGGTGCAAAGTACCGTTTTGCGAGCAGGGCTGTCCCGTCGAGGTCCCCATCAAGCAGTTCATCCAGGACCTGAAGGACAACGACCCCGCCAAGGCGGCGCAAACCATATGGTCCACCAACACCCTCCCCGCGATTTGCGGGCGCGTATGTCCCCAGGAAGAGCAATGTGAACTACAGTGTGTGCTGGCCAAAAAGGGCGAACCCGTGGGCATAGGACGCCTCGAGCGCTACGTGGCCGATTGGGCCATGGAGCGGGGTCTCGACGCCGAATCTCCCGCCGAGCGCAAGGGTCATAGGGTTGCCGTGGTCGGTTCCGGCCCCGCCGGGCTCACAGCCGCCGGCGACCTCGCGCGCATGGGATACGATGTCACCGTCTTCGAGGCCCTGCACGTACCCGGGGGAGTGCTCATGTACGGCATCCCCGAGTTCAGGCTCCCCAAGGCCCTCGTTCAGGAGGAAATCGAAAACCTCAGCAAGGCCGGCGTGGATATACAGACCAACGTGGTCGTAGGCACCAGCATAACCGTGGACGAACTGCTGGAGGACGAAGGATACGCCGCGGTCTTCATCGGTTCCGGCGCCGGGCTCCCCAAGTTCCTCGGTATGCCCGGGGAGAACCTCCTGGGGGTCTACTCCGCCAACGAATACCTGACCCGGCTCAACCTCATGAAGGCCTTCAAGTTCCCCGAGGTGGACACCCCGGTCAAGGTGGGCAAGCGCGTGGCCGTCATCGGCGCCGGCAACACCGCGATGGATGCCGCTCGCACCTCCCTGAGGGCGGGGGCCGAGGAGGTCCACGTCGTCTACCGCAGAAGTGAGAAGGAGATGACCGCCAGGGTCGAGGAGTACCACCACGCCATCGAAGAAGGGGTACAATTCCACTGGCTAAACAACCCCGTGGCCTTCCTGGGCGACGACGATGGTTGGCTCAGGGGCATGGAGTGCATCAAGATGGAGCTCGGCGAACCCGATGACTCCGGTAGGGCTCGTCCGGTAGCCATCGAGGGATCCGAGTTCGAGTTCCAGGTGGAGACGGCGATCCTCGCGCTGGGTACCAGCCCCAATCCCCTGGTCCCCTCGCATACCCCGGGTTTGGAAACGGAATTTTGGGGCGGCATCATCACCGACGAGGACAGCGGCGCCACCAGCAGGGAGGGCGTCTTCGCCGGCGGCGACGTGGTCACCGGAGCCGCCACCGTCATCCAGGCCATGGGTGCGGGCAAGAACGCCGCGAACGCCATAGATAGGTACATTTCCGAAAGATTCGGTAGCTGATTCCCGCCGGCCTCGAGCCGGCGCTGAGTCAAAGAAGGAGGAGAGTCCATGTCCGCCAAGATAATCGACGGTAAGACCATCGCCAAGGAGCTTCGCGCCGAACTGAAGACCGAGGTCGAAGAGCTGAAGGAAACCCACGGTGTCACCCCCGGACTAGCGGTGGTGCTGGTCGGTGACGATCCCGCCTCGCACGTGTACGTGCGGAACAAGCACCGGGCCTGCGAGCGCGCCGGTATCGCTACCAAGGACGTGCGCCTGGAAGATGATGCATCCCACGAAGAAGTGATCAAGGTAGTTCGCGAGCTCAACGAAGACCCCGACGTACACGGGATCCTGGTCCAGCTCCCGCTCCCCGACCAGATCGACGAGGACGAGATCCTCAACACCATAGATCCCAAGAAAGACGTAGACGGTTTCCACCCCTTCAACATGGGGCTTCTGCTGTCGGGTCAGCCCTCGTTCGTCGCCTGTACTCCCAAGGGAGTCATGCACATGATCGAGACCATGGGAATAGACCTCACGGGCAAGGAAGCCGTGATCGTCGGGCGCAGTAACATCGTCGGAAAGCCCCAGGCCCTGCTGCTCCTTTACGAACACTGCACCGTCACCATCTGCCATTCCCGTACGAAGGACCTGGCGGAACACTGCCGCAACGCGGACGTGCTGGTCGCCGCCGTCGGCCGCGCACACATGATCACCGGCGACATGATCAAGCCAGGCGCCACGGTTATAGACGTCGGCATCAATCGCCTCGACGACGGCTCCCTGGCCGGCGACGTCGAATTCGATTCCGCCGTGGAGGTGGCCGGTGCCATAACCCCGGTCCCCGGTGGCGTGGGTCCCATGACCATCGCCATGCTCCTTCGGAACACCGTCGACGCCGCGCAGGCTGCGGCCGGACTGTAAGGACGAGGGGGGAGTACCGGTGGAAACCGCCGGCTCCGAAATGCACATATGGACGGTCTCGGGAATAACCGGGGCCGTCCGCGAGGCCCTCGAGAGGCCCGAGCTCCAGTCGGTGTGGGTTGAAGGTGAAGTCTCCAACCTGCGTCGCCCCGGCTCGGGCCACGTCTATTTCACCATGAAAGATGACGGGGCGAGCCTTCGTTGCGTCCTGTTCAAAAGCGACGCCGCCCGCGTCTCCTTCCGCCTCTCCGACGGGATGGACATCCTGGCGCGGGGGAGGATCGGGGTCTACGAGCGGGCCGGGGAGTACCAGCTCTACGTCAGGGGTGCGGAGCCCGCCGGATTGGGATCTTTGCACCTGGCCCTGGAGCAGCTTCGCCGTCGACTGGAGGAGGAGGGGCTTTTCGACCCCCTCCGGAAACGATCGCTTCCGACCTACCCCACCACCGTGGGCGTGGTGACCTCCAGGAGTGGTGCCGCCCTAAGGGATATAGTCCAGGTGGCACGCCGGCGAAACCCCGGCATCGACATACTCCTTTGCCACTCGTCCGTCCAGGGCGAAGCGGCTCCCGGGGAACTGGTGCGGGCGCTGAAACTGCTGGAGGGGAGTGGCGTGGACGCCATAATCCTCGGTCGTGGCGGTGGCAGCGTCGAGGACCTTTGGGCGTTCAACGACGAGGACCTGGTCAGGGCCGTTGCCGATTGCCCCGTGCCGGTGGTTTCCGCGGTGGGGCACGAGACGGACGTGACGCTGGTGGACCTGGTCGCCGATGCCAGGGCCCCAACGCCGTCGGCGGCCTCGGAGATGCTCGTTCCCGACGCTGCGGTCATGGCGCGCGAGCTGAGGGGAGTGGCCGACGACCTTTCGCGTTCCCTGCAAAGATCCTTGGAATCCGCCAGGGCTCGGTTGGCCGGCGCTACTTACGCCAGGGTATTTCGGCACCCCGAGGACCTGATCCGGGATCGACAGCAACGGCTGGATCGGACGTCCGAGGACGTCTTCGCCGCCATGCGCCGCCGGATCGCGGGGTCCCGAAGGGATCTCGAGTCCATCGCCGAACGGATCCGGGTGCTGGATCCCCTGTCCGGTTTGGGGCGTGGATACGCGCTGGCCACGGATTCCGACGGCAGAGTTATCACCGACGGGAGTTCCCTGGGATCGGGGGATGTTGTCGACCTGAGATTCCATCGCGGGGGAGCCCGGGTGCAGGTAAGGGATTCCTGGGGAGAGGAAGGTGACCCGACGTGAGTGAAGGGGCAAAATCTGAAAGGCCCTCCTTCGAAGAGGCCCTCGAAAGGCTCGAGGAGATCGCGGGACTCCTCGATTCCGGCGGTATGAGCCTCGATGATTCCCTGGAGTTGTTCGGGGAAGCCATCGGCTTGGTCAGGGTCTCGAGGGAGATCCTCGACGACGCCGAGGGACGGATAGAGGAACTGATGGAATTGCACGATGAAGTCGTGGAGCGCATCGACTTGGAGTTGGAGTGACCATGGGCGAGCACGGTTTGACCTTACCCCCTTTCTTCGCGGAGCTGGTCCCGGTGGTGGAGAGGGAACTGGAATCGCGGTTGAGTCTCCCCGGGGCGCCGCCCCGGCTGGTCGAGGCCATGAGATATGCCGTCCTCGGTGGGGGCAAGAGGCTTCGCCCGGTGATGACCCTCCTCGCCTGCAGGTTGGTCTCCGGCGAGATCGTCCCCGCTCTTCCGGCGGCGGCGGCGCTGGAGATGATCCACGCCTATTCCCTGGTGCACGACGACTTGCCGTCCATGGACGATGACGATATGCGGCGGGGGCGCCCGACCACCCATCGGCGCTTCGGGGAAGCCATGGCGATACTGACCGGAGACGCCCTCCAAACCCTGGCGTTTCGGACCCTGGCCGACACCGATGCCGATGACGGGCGGCTGTCCGATATGCTTCGCACACTGTCCGAGTCCGCCGGCGCCGGGGGGATGGTGGGCGGACAGGTCCTGGATATAGATGGCAGCGCCTCGGACGCCGGGGAATTGGACGCGTTACATTCGGCCAAGACGGGCGCCCTGTTTCGCGCGGCGGTCGCACTGGGCGCCACTGCCGGGGGGGCGAGTGAGGAAGACCTCGCCCGTCTCGATGAGTACGCTTCATCCTTTGGCATCGTGTTCCAGATCTCCGACGACTTGTTGGACGTCGAGGGCGACCCGCAAAAGACCGGGAGGTACCGTGGCTCCGACAGCGATGCGGGTCGTAGCACATATCCGGCGATCCTGGGTGTCGCGGAATCGAGAAGCAGGATGCACGACGCCCTGGAGAAGGGTATCGATTGCCTCTCCGATTACGGATCCGGGGCGGACGAACTCGGGGACCTGTTGCGTTTCGCCGCCTACAGGGAAGGCTGAAAAGCCCACGGGTGTCCCTCGCCACCGCGCGGTGGGATAACTGGACACTTCGGGGCCCATTTGCTACGATATTTGCGCGGGATGCGGCCTTCGGGTCCGCCCGCGTTTCCCGATATTTGGCCCTCATGGGCACTTTGTCAGGCCCTGAGGCGGGGAGCAGTATCCTAGTCGGTGTCGCGGTGTCTGAAAACGGGCCTAAAAACCCGTCGAAGGCACATCGATGAAGCCTGTGGTGCCGGCCGCTGACGCCCAGTTAGGGGTCGGTGCTGGAGGAAAGTGAAGTGGGGTGTTTCGCAATGGCATGCGGGTCGCAGCCCTACTTCGCGCGGAGGCCCAAATTCGTGGTGCGGGAGTGATCGAGCTCCGGCTACGGTTTGGAGTCAAACCTGTATGCGGGATGACTGTGTACAGCGTAGCCCGTCCTGAGTGGATGGGGGTGAGGTGGGGTCTGTTCGGGTCTTCAAGGCCTTGGAGATCCGGGCTCTGTCCGCCGAAACCCCATCTGCAAAAAGGACTAGGACGACCGCGAGCCGCAGAGGAAAACTCCTAGGCTGTTCGGGGATACCCGAGACACACCGGGGATTGAAGTGTGCGCTAAGTGGTAATCCAGCTCCGGTCACGGTGACGTACCGGAGGGGGGCTTGAAGGGAAACCGCTGGTCGGCGACGGTCAGTGTCCCCCTGGGAAATCCTGCTGGACCTGATGCCACAGCATTTACCCGGTGGGTCTCCCCGCCCAGTAGTCGATTCGGCCTTTCTCTTCACCCAATGGAGGGGGTTTCTTGCCGCGGCGGTCCAACAACAAGAACTCGAGGCCCCTGCGCCAGGGCATCTACTTTGGAGCCCTGGCCCTCATACTTGCCCTCATCCTCAGCGCACCGTCCAGGGAAATAGCCGAGCGACTCGACATCTTCGGATCCGCTCTAGTACTGATCTTCATCCTGTCCGTCGGTGTCGTCTTCGACATGATCGGCGTGGCGGCGGCCGCCGCCGACGAGGCGCCGTTCAACGCCATGGCGGCGCGCCGCATCCTGGGTGCCGGGCACGCGAGGAAGCTGGTTCGAAACGCCGAGAAGGTGTCCGCGGTATGCGCGGATGTCGTGGGTGATACGGCGGGTACCATCGCGGGGGCAGCCGGGGCGGCGCTGGCGGTCAGGTTGTTGCTCTTGGATTCCATTCCCGCAGACGGTCACACCCTGGTTCACACTGCGATACTGGCACTGGTCGCCGGTCTTACCGTCGGGGGAAAGGCGGCATGCAAGTGCATGGCGATAAACCGATGGACGAGTATTCTCCTCGTAGCGGGTAAAATAATGTGGTGGATGGAGAGGTATCTCAGGATTTCCATCCTCGGCCGAGATAATTTCCGGGGGAGGCGTTAGAGTTGACGGAGTCCGGGTCGCTGTTGTCCAAGATCAGTTCGCCCCAGGACATCAAGAATATGTCTACGGGGGAACTGAAGCGGCTGGCGGCGGAGATTCGAAGCTACATGATTCAAAGTGTTTCCGAGACCGGGGGCCACCTGGCCCCGAACTTGGGCGTGGTGGAATTGACCATAGCCTTGCATCGGGTCCTCGATAGCCCCAGGGATAGGATAGTGTGGGACGTAGGCCATCAAAGCTACACCCACAAGATGATATGCGGCCGCTTGGGCGATTTTTGCACGCTCCGCCAGCCCGGCGGTATGAGCGGATTTCCCAAGATGTCGGAAAGTCCCCACGATGTATTCGAGACCGGACACTCCAGCACTTCCATAGCCGGTGCCCTGGGGATGGCAGTCGCCCGGGACATCCGCGGAGAAGATGGGGAGGTCGTCGCGGTAATAGGCGACGGCGCCCTCACGGCGGGTTTGGCATACGAGGGCCTGAACAACGCGGGACACTTCGGTACGAAGATGATAGTGGTCCTAAACGACAACAGCATGTCCATATCTCCCAACGTGGGGGCCATGTCCGGATATCTCTCAAGGCTTCGTTCCGATCCGACCTACAATCGCCTAAAGGAAGACGTCAACAACCTGATCGACCGGCTGCCGAGCATCGGTAGAACCATGGCGGGCAGCGTGCGCCGGGTCAAGGGTAGTCTCAAGTACCTCCTGCTCCCGGGCATGATCTTCGAGGAACTGGGGATCACATACCTGGGACCGGTGGACGGGCACGATATCCCCGCGACCATCGAGGTCCTGGAGCGTGCCCGCCGTATACCCGGGCCCGTGCTGGTGCACGCCATGACCATCAAGGGCAAGGGATATGAGCCCGCCGAGAAGCGCCCCGATAAGTTCCACGGCGTCGGATCCTTCGACCTGGAGACCGGGGACGGCCGGGGATCCTCGTCGACTCCCTCGTACACGGAGGTATTTTCCGATGCCCTGGTCCGCCTGGCCGAGATGGACGATCGCGTGGTGGCCATAACCGCGGCCATGCCCGACGGAACGGGCACCGACGAGATGTCGAGGCGTTTCCCGGACCGGTTTTTCGACGTGGGTATAGCCGAGCCCGGGGCCGTCACTTTCGCGGCCGGGCTCGCGACCCGCGGCATGAGGCCGGTGGTTGCCATCTATTCCACCTTTCTTCAGCGCGGATACGATGGGATCATACATGACGTCGCCAATCAGCGCCTGCCGGTCATTTTCGCCGTGGATCGAGCCGGCGTCGTCGGTGCCGACGGTGATACGCACCAGGGGGCCTTCGACGTGGCCTATCTCAGGCACGTGCCCCGCGTCACCGTGGCCGCGCCCAGGAACGAATCCCAGCTCGGGGACCTGATGTATTCCGCCCTTCGTTGGGGTGGGCCCGTGGCCATAAGGTATCCCCGGGGCAGTGGTCCCGGCGTAACCTTTGACGGGGAGTTCGAATTCATCGAGCGCGGCACCGCCGAACTACTTCGAAGGGGCGGGGATGCGGCGGTCTTGGCCTTTGGCCACCCCGTGGCAGAGGCCGAACGTGCCGCGGCGGTTCTCTCCGAGGAAGGTAGGGAAGTGGGTGTCGTCGACGCCAGGTTCGCCAAGCCCCTGGATGAAGAACTGATCCTTCGGATGGCGCGGGAAGTTCCGCTACTGGTCACCGTGGAAGAGGGTGCCGTCTCCGGTGGTTTCGGAAGCGCGGTCTTGGAGCTGTTGCACTCGTCGCTGCCCGCCCGGGAGATCCCGGAAGTGGTGGTCTTGGGATTGCCGGACAGGTTCATACCCCACGGCGATCAATCGGCTCAGCGGACCGAATTCGGATTAGATGCCGAGGGCATAGCGCGGACGATCAGGGATCGCCTGGGCGATGCCTCGAGCCACACCGCAGACTGAACGGAGCCGTCTTGGATAGGGAAAGACTCGATGCGACACTCAAGGCCCGCGGATTATTCCCCACGCGCAGCGCAGCCCGGGGAGCCATCATCCGCGGTGACGTCCTGGTAGATGGTCGCCGCGAATTGCGGCCGGGGAGGCGGGTTGACCCCGACTCCGAATTGGAAATAATGGCACCGACCCCGGTGGGCCGGGGAGCCCTTAAACTGCAGGGTGCCCTGGAACGCTTCGGGTTGGACTTGTCGGGTAAGGCGATCCTGGACGTGGGGGCTTCCACCGGGGGATTCACCGAGACCTTACTGCACGCCGGAGCATCCCGGGTTTGGGCCGTCGACGTGGGACGCCGCCAGTTGCATCCCGATCTTCGGGAGGACCCGCGAGTGGTGAACCTCGAGGGTACGGATATACGGCGGCTGGAGCCCGAAATGTTGGACGCCCCCATCGACGCGGTGACCGTGGACGTTTCTTTCATCTCCCTGGAAAAAGTCTTGCCGTCATTGGCCGGAATCCTCTCCCCGGGCGTGCCCGTCATCGCCCTGGTCAAACCGCAATTCGAGGCCGGCCCCCGAGACGTAGGTGGCGGTGGGATAGTCCGGGATCCCGAGACGCAGGTGAAGGTGCTCCGGTCATTCCTGGACGAAGCGGCGGGGAGGGATTTCCACCCGGAGATCCTGGTCTTGTCTCCCATCCTGGACCCCGACGCCAATCTCGAGTTCTTCGCACTGCTTTGGTACGCCGGGGTTCCCGCCCATCGGGGTGTCCTCGATCCCTCGGATTTCTGTGACGTCGCCCGCCGCGTGGTGGATGATGCCTGGGTGAAGAAGCAGGGGTGGAGGGATCGATGGGAGAAATGGACAACGGAAACGAAGTAGAAGTTGGGCGCTGGCCGCGCCCGGCTCATTTTGAGGAGGGGTGCGATGCATCCGTTGTTGCGGGAGGCGCACGATAGGCGCCAGGAAATGGTGGACCTGCTGCAGACCCTGGTCAATATGGATTCCCCCAGTACCGACGCGGACAAGACCAACGAGATAACCCATTTCGTGGGCGAATTGTGCCGGGAGATGGGCGCCGAGGTGGAGTACCTATCCCGGCCCAACGTGGGAGACCACGTGCGCGCCAGCTGGTATCCCGAGGGAGTGGACTCCCTCGACGGTGGACTGCTGATGCTTTGTCACCTGGATACGGTTTGGCCCGTGGGTGAGGCGGAGAAAAGACCCTTCAAGGTCGAGGGCGATGTGGCCACCGGTCCGGCGGTTTTCGACATGAAGACCGGGGCGGTACAGGCCATCATGGCCGTTAAGATGATGGTGGAAGCCGGTACCATGCCCGATCGTCCGATTACGTTGCTTTGCAATACCGACGAGGAAAACGGGAGTATCACCTCCCGGCCCATCATCGAGGAATTGGCCCGGAAATCTTCCCACGTCCTGGTGTTGGAACCCTCGGTTCCGCCCGGGGCCCTCAAGACCTTCAGAAAAGGTGTCGGCCGCTTCGATGTCACCGCGCGGGGACGGGCGTCGCATTCCGGTGCCGATCACGCCGCCGGTATCAGCGCCATCGAGGAAATGGCTCGACAAGTACTGGACCTTCACGCCATAACCGACTACGAGACCGGCACGACGGTCAACGTCGGCGTGGTCGAGGGGGGCAGCCGCTCCAACGTGGTCGCCGAACGCTGCACCGCCCGGGTGGATCTACGGGTCAGTAGCGTCGAAGAGGGCGAGCGTGTCGTCGAACAGATCCTAGGGCTGACACCCCATCTAGAGGGGGCGAGTGTCGAGGTCAAAGGCGGATTGAATCGCCCGCCCATGGAGAGAACCGAGGCCATCGTGGCTGCCTTTGAAAAGGCCCGGGAGCTCGGGGCGGATCTGGGCCTGGAGATCGAGGAAGCCGGGACCGGCGGGGGAAGCGACGGCAATTTCACCGCGGCCCTGGGCGTTCCTACCCTCGACGGGCTCGGCGCCGTTGGAGCCGGTGGACACGCAGTAGACGAGTGGGCGTCGGTGCAGGGCATGGTGGAGAGAACAGCCCTCCTGCTGAGGCTCTTGCAAGAACTGTAGATCGACCGAATCGGGGGACGAGAACATGCATCTCGGCGTAATTGCAAACCGCGTCAGGGACGAAGGTATGGCGGTAGCTCGTCCCCTGATCGGGTGGCTGCGGGGTCGCGGGGTCAGGGTGACCCCCGATCCCGCCATGGCGGTCGACCTGGGCGAGGAAGCCTTCGATCCGACGCTGTGGCCGGAAATGGGTGTTGATTTCATCATAGTCCTGGGGGGAGACGGTACGCTCCTATCCACGGCCCGGAGCACCCACCGCCTGGGCCTGCCCCTCCTGGGCGTGAACCTCGGTCGCCTGGGATTCCTAACGGAGATAGAGGTCGGCGACCTCTACTCCAGTCTTCCGAGTTTCTTGGAAGGTGAATACGAAGAGGATTCTCGCCACCTGATGAAGGCGACGGTCTTTCGCCGCGGAGAGCGCATGGAGGAGTTCTTGGCCCTCAACGATATCGTGATCGGAAAGGGTAGCTTCTCCCGTATGGTGGACGTTCAGGCCTGGATTAACGGTGCGCTCATGGGTAAGTACCGGGCCGACGGGATAATACTGAGCACCGCCACGGGATCCACTGCTTACTCCCTGTCGGCCGGTGGACCGATAATACATCCGGAGCTCAAGGTGTTGGTCGTCACGCCAGTCTGCCCGCATTCCTTTTACGCGCGACCCGTCGTGTTGAGCGAGAACCAGGTCGTAAGGATTCGGGGCGACTATCGCCACCGGGACGGGCATCCCCTGATGACGGTAGACGGTAGGCAGGGCAGGAGCCTGGAGGAGGGCGATACCGTGGAGGCTCGTTTGAGCGATCGCACCATCACGCTGCTCAGGCACCCCGGTTGGAACTTCTACGAGGTCTTGCAACGGAAGTTTTCGCACATAGAGCGCAGCGTGGACTGGTGAGGGGATAGCGTGCTCGGTCACCTTCAGGTCAAGAACTTCGCCCTGATAGAGGATATGGAGATAGAATTATCGCCGGGACTCAACGTCATCACCGGCGAAACCGGTGCGGGTAAGTCACTCTTCGTCGACGCCGTGCAGGTTGCCCTGGGGGCCCGGGCGTCGACGGACTACATCAGGAGCGGTGCGGAAGAGGCGTCGGTGTGGGCTCTGTTCGTCTTGCCCGACGATGACCTGGCTCTCCCCATGGAGGAACTGGGCATCGATGCTCCCGAGGGTACCGTGCTGGTGCAGCGGGACCTGCGTCGACACGGGGCCAACAAAGCGAGAATCAACGGCCGCCTGGCCAGCGTCGCCACCGTCGCCGATTTTTCCCGGTCCATGGTTGAACTACACGGGCAACACGAGCAACGGGGGCTGCTCGAGCCCAACACGCAGAGGGATATCCTTGACGCGGTGGGGGGACACCCCCTTCTCCAGCGCAGGGCGGAGGTGGGCGGGCTCGTCGAAAGGCTGCGAGAGGTGACGCGGGAGCAGGATGACCTCCTGGGAGACGAGCGCGAAAGAGCGCGGCGCCTGGATCTCCTCATGTACCAGTTGAACGAGATCGGGGAGGCGGATCTGGATCCCGCCGAGGAGGAAGATCTCCTGAGGCGTAGGGAGGTAATGGCCCACACCGAGGATCTGCGCAGGATCAGCGGTGATGCGGTGGACCGTTTGTCCGAGGGCGATCCATCCCGACCCGCGATACTCTTCGAACTCGGAGCCATATCCGAAAACCTGGAGCGGATGGCGGGATTGGACGGGGATCTCGAGCCCATTGCCCGGGGTATACAATCCGGTTACCTGGAGATCGAAGAGGCGGTCAGCTCGCTTAGGCGCTACCTCGAGGATCTCCATTTCGACGAGGACGAGCAGCGTCGCATCGAGGAGCGACTCGAATTGATCTCCGGCCTCAAGAGGAAGTACGGCGGTAGCGTCGACGAGGTGCTCGAATACGGGCGCGAAGTATCCTCGGAGATAGAGCGGATCGAATCCTCCGAGGAGGAAGCCTCGCGCCTGGCGAAACTCCGGGAAGACCTGGAGGTTTCCCTGGGTGACGCAGCCCTGGATCTAGGCCGGATGCGGTGTGAGGCGGCGAAGCGGCTCAAGGAGCGGGTCGAATCGGAGCTGGCCGGGCTTCACATGGAAGACACCCACTTCGAAGCTCGACTGAGCCAGAGGGAGGATCCCGCGGGGATCGGCGTTGGGGATAAGACCGTCAGGATTAGTTACACGGGTGCTGAGGAAGTGGAGTTCCTGATCGCCCCGAACCCCGGGGAGCCCCCGATGCCCCTGAGACGCATAGCCTCCGGGGGAGAGTTGGCCAGGATATCCCTGGCCCTGGAGTCCGCGGCCGCGGCCGTGCAGTCGCCTCCGACACTAATCTTTGACGAGATCGACGCGGGGGTCGGTGGGAGGGCGGGTACCGCTGTTGCCCGGAAGCTGGCGCACCTTGCCACCACGCACCAGGTACTTTGCGTAACTCATCTTCCCCAGATCGCGGCGATGGCCGATTCCCACTTCCACCTGGCCAAGGAGACCCACGAAGATCGCACGATCAGTTCGGCAAAGCTTCTCGATAGCGAGGAACGCGTCGAGGAGATAGCTCGTATGCTCGCGGGCGACATCGATCGAACGGCCGCCCTGGAGCACGCGAGGAGCATGTTGGCCGGGGCTCGCGATCACCGGTAGAAGTCCTCCCAACGGTCACACCCACGGCTTCGACCTCTTCCCCCAAGTCCAAGTACTAAATCGAAATAATACCGGCGGGTTGACCCATCCGGGGGCCCTGTCCTATCATCTCCATATACCCATGGGGGTATAATAGGGTGTGACTATGGAGGTTGAATGGATGCGATTTCTCAAGGTGGATAGGACGAACACTGCCATCAGGAAGTACGGTTGGATCTTCGCCTTCGTGGTGGCATTCGGCGGACTTTGGGTTCCGAGGTTGGGTCTGTTGCTGATACCCATGATGCTCGCCCTCGGGATAATGGGGTTTTTCCGAGGTAAGTACTGGTGTGGGAATTTCTGTCCCCACGGTAGCCTGTTCGACGGGGTAATAATGCCCCTGGGGAGGAATGTGCCGCTACCGGGTGTATTCAAATCGCGATTGGTCATATGGGGGGCGTTCGCGGTTTTCATGTTGGGACTGGCTTCGCGTCTGGCCCCGGTCATTTCCGACTGGGGGGCGCTGGGATCCTGGGATCGACTGGGTTACGTTTTCGTTTTCAACTACCTCGTGGTCACGGTAGTCGGGTCGATCCTCGGGCTCACCATTAATTCCAGGGCGTGGTGTGCGATATGTCCCATGGGCACATTCCAAACCGTGGCGCATGGGATCGGAAGCCGGTTGGGGGCGAACGACGGAACTGATCTCAAGGTCTATGCCTCGGATACCGAAGCCTGCAGGGAATGTGGGAAATGTGCGATGGTGTGCCCCATGCAATTGTCTCCCTACGAGGGGTGGACCGAAGAGGGATGGTTCGAGGGTGAGCGGTGCATCAAGTGCGGAATCTGCACCGAGCACTGTCCCTTTGCCGTCATAGAGTTGGTTGCAGCCGGCGACGCCGACGAAGGGGAGGAAAAGCCCCTGGAGCGCGCCGGCTAGGCTGGAGGGGATGCCGTTGGTCAAAGGAGACGCAAGACCCATTCTGAACAGGTTGTCGCGCCTAGAGGGCCAGATCCGCGGGGTTCGAACCATGATCGAATCGGGCCGGGAGTGCGATGAGATCGTCGGGCAATTGAGCGCCTGCCATTCGGCACTGGAATCGGCGACCAAGGCCGTGTTGCTCAACTACCTCCGGGAATGCATCGACGGAAGGGAAACCTCGGATCCCCGGGGTGAGATGGACAAGGTGGCGGAATTGATAATGAAGACGAGGTTTTAGGTCGAGTGGGCTTCCGCGGGGTTCCCCGGGACGGACCCCCGGGACGAGCGTCTTATCCGACGGGTATGGACTATCCCGGGGGATAATAACCCCGGTGTTCGTTACTGGCTCCGCTTCCAATCGATGGAACCCGGAGCCGGCCGCCGAAGGATAATGCTTCCCGGGGGCGAAGCTGCCGTGAGCAGCGGTGGGGTGGGCGTCAGTGCGGACAGGAAAGGGTATGGGTTTCCTAGAGCAGTGACCTTGGGTTCGGAAGGAAGGCCGACATGCGATCTTGGCTCAAGACGATCAGGAATAGGGTTTACTTCGTTCCGGCGTCATACAGCGTCGTGGGATTCCTCTTGGCGTTGGCCTTCGCGTACCTGGATATCCGGGACCTTGACCTTCCAGTGCCCTTGCCGGCCGTCTTATTCACGGGAGCCATTCTCGCCCGAAACCTGTTTTCGGCCATGGTTGGCGCTTTGCTCACCATGATCACCGTTTCCTTTTCGACGATCATGGTGGTCCTGACCCTTTACTCTGGCCAATTCACTCCCAGGATCACCAGGGATTTCATCCAGGGTAGGGTACCCATGAGGGTTCTCGGGGTCTTCATGGGTTCGTTCGTGTTCTCTATCGTCTCGCTGTATTCTCTGGACAAGGCGGCGGACGAACATAGCCTCTTGTCGCCATTCGTCGGCGTCATATTGGCCATGGCTTGCCTGGCATTCTTTGGTTACTTCATACAACACGTCGCTCGATCGGTGCAGATCAACCACATCATCGATGGGATTTCCCAGGATATAACCAGGGCGGTTCAACGGGACATCGATGAGATCGAAGAAAGCGATACCCTCAAGCGGTACTTCGACGAGCGTCCCGAGGATCTGTCGGCGGAACCGCTGGTGGAGATCCCGATACCTGAGGCTGGCTTCGTCAACGGGATCGATTACCCCGGCCTCGTGCAGGTGGCCTCCGAGCACGATGTCATGCTGAATCTCGAGACCAGGGTCGGGGAATACCTCGAAGAGGACGATATCGCCGCTACCGTTTACGCTTACTCCGGGGCCGACCCGTCCGTTGACAATCTTTCGGCAGAGATCGCCGCCAAGTTGTCCTGTGGAACAGATCGGGATAGCACCGAGGATGTGGAGTTCGGTATCATCATACTTGTCGAAGTAGCCCTTCGGGCCATATCACCGGGCATAAACGATCCCAATACCGCGATATACTGCATATCCAAGCTCGGGCCCATCCTTCGAATGATCGGGAGGGAGTTGGAGAGCCTATACTATCATGATGAGGACTCGGTGATGCGACTGCACGTCCAAAACCTGGAGTTCAGCGATCTTCTCTACGGGACTTACCAGCAATTGAGGGTCTACGGGAAGGGCGATGTGTCCGTGTTAGGCGCCCTGCTGGATTCGATATCGGTGATCGCTGACGGGGAGCAGCCCGTTGCGACAAATGACCTTTGGGAGTTGGCTCACTACCTTGTGTCGGGCCTGGATATCGACTCCATCCCCGATATGGACAGGAGATACCTCAACCGAAAGATCCGGGATCTAGCCCGGACCCTGTCGGCGGATCCCTCGGAACTGCTGTTGACCGCCGAGTAGGCGATGTGTCAGTTCGCTTTACCCCAGGAAGGCGATCGCCACGGTCTGTTCGAATATTCGGGATGCTCCCCCGTAGAGGATGTAGATAACCTCCGGTACACCCCGGGCCGAGAGGGGAGGTCCCCGGCTCCCGGATCAACCGGCGCCCCAGGCCTTCTGAAGGACCTCGATGAACCCGTTGGAATCGCTGGCCCAGAGGATAGTGGGATGCAGAAGATCCATTCGTACACCCCGGGGATTTGGTCGGGAGGCGCTTCTCTACTGAATGCTGGACGTCGGCCTTGGTATCGAACACTCTGAACGTGGCGACCTGGAACCGACGTCCCCACGGGGTGACGATTCACCATCTTGATCACGCTTCACGTCATACTTCAATG
Organism: Clostridia bacterium; assembly: GCA_007136565.1. Classification (GTDB taxonomy): domain Bacteria; phylum Bacillota; class Sulfobacillia; order SLMV01; family SLMV01; genus CSSED11-154. The sequence continues at coordinate 18,613 of SLGS01000228.1, forward strand.
ACCCTTGGTATTGGTTTCGAGTCGTTGGGATTGCTGGGTTCCATGGGTTCGGTGCAGGATGCATACGACAATGCCATGAAGGAAAATGTTTTGGCTGCCTTGGAGACGGAACCCTCGGATCGGCACAGTTGGAAGACCGGGTACGAGGTATCCCGGTAGATCCTCGACTACATCGAGGAACCCTGCGATTGCCGGAGAAGGTCAGCAATCGGCTGTCCTGCCAAGCCAGTACAGCCGATTCCAACACTATCTGTTAGATGGATTCTCGCGCGATGATATCGAGCGAATTGGATTTCACTTGCGACCGATGGCGTCGACCGGGCATTCGGTGGCACAATGGCTGCAAAGCAGCGGTAGCCGGGAAATGTTCGCCCTCGATACAAGCCGAGTCCATCCCCGATAGGCTTCGGAATGGGTGCCCTAATCCAGGGGGTATGGTAGATATCACCAACCTATTCGACGAGCAGCAGCGCGTATCGATCAACAGTGTCCCTGTAGTCGGTGAGGACCTCGATGGGAAACCCGATGCGGCGCACGGTTTCAAACACATCCACGCCCAGCGCCTCGGGGGTGGGGCGGGCCTTGTCTTGTTGGCGACATGTGGCCAGGAGGCCCGTGCATTCAACGCATTGACTGCAGACCGTCATGGGTATGGCCATCGCTTTGTAGTTGCCGTCGAGGAAGAGTTGCCTTTCGAGGGCTAGGAGGTCTTCTCCGGCCTTCGGAGAGAGTGCTACATCGTCATCCTCGGATTGCGGAGTCTTTTGGTCGTGGAGGACGGCAACTGCTTCGTATTCGGAGAAGAACCGGCGGCAGTCGTCGATGGATGGCATGTTGGGTGGGCACATGGCACTGTTGCCGGGACAAGCGAAGATGCACTTGAATCGGACCCACTGCTGTACGATGACATCTCTTCCCGTAATCCACTTGTAGTCATCGAATCCGTATTCGTGGAATCGTTTTTCGATCGCCTCTTTGTTCACTGCAGCCTCCTTTGGTTCATCGGTTCACAGTAGCGGTGCGAAACCTGCTCTTTCCAAATCTCGGATGGTCGCTTCTTTACAATGATATCAATAACTTCGGAATCATTCGAAACTCTCGGTGGCAGTGCTATTGAATCCACCACGATCCAGGGAGTATGCGTTGACCTATCGCGCCCAATCTATGCTATAATCCTTGTGGTTAATCTAATGGATGCGGAAGTGCTGGAATTGGCAGACAGGCATGGTTGAGGGCCATGTGACCTCCTGGTCGTGCGGGTTCAAGTCCCGCCTTCCGCACAG
>SLGS01000021.1 GCA_007136565.1 Clostridia bacterium
GGCTATAAGAGAGTTACTCTTCCCGTCTTTTCGACGGGTCGAATCCTCTTGGGTCGCTGTTGTGGCGGATATCTACGGCGGTTATCTGACGGAAACGAGTTACGCAGTCGGCTTCGACGGTGAGGTTGGTCGCTGACGATTCGATTCATACTGCTCGCTGCACGCCGCTGCTCGGCGGGTTCGGGCGCCAGCGCCCTTCGGCGAAGGATTCTTCACGGGATTAGCCAAGACACCTTTGGCGGCAGTAAGCTCCGCGGTTTCGACCGGGAGGAGAAGTGCATGAGGTCGCCCATGTTCACCTCCCGCATCTCGAACCGGGATACGCGGGAGCACCGAAGGTTCGGTCGCCCCAAAGAACCCGGGACATACCCGCCGGCGTGCGGGACGGGACTCGGACCGCCGTTATTCCTTCGAGATGATCTTCACCCCGCCCAGCATTGCGTCGGGGTCGATCTTTACGTCTATCAGTGCCGCTCCCTTGTACGAAAGGGCCTCGTTGATGGCATCGTCCAGTTGCTCCTCCTCGTTCACCTCGATACCGAGCCCTCCGGCGCTGGAGGCGAATTGCGCGAAATCGGGGTTGGCGAACTCCACGGCGTAATCGGGGTACCCATCCCGGCGTTGCTCTTTCTTGATGTTCTTTAGGCAGTAGTCGTTGAAGAGGATTACCGTGATGTCGAGTTCGTTCACGATGGCCGTGGTGAAGTCCGCCATTAGCATGCCGAATCCGCCATCCCCGGTGAGGCAAACGATTTGGCGATCTGGCATTTCCATACCCGCGGCCAGGGCGGCGGGCAGGGCAAAGCCCATGCTGGCCATGGACGCCGACATGAGCGTCAGCTGGGATTCGCACTGGAACCTCTGGTAGAACCAATACGTGTGGTCACCGACGTCCACCGCGACCACAGCGTCGTCGCGCAGATGCCTCTTCAAGGCCTGGATCAATCGATTCGGGTGGACCGAGCCAGAACTCGAATCGTCGCTTTCGATCTCCGCTTTCCAGCGGGATCGAGCGATTTCTACCTCTTCTGCCAACCCGACCTCTCCATTTCCGCCGGAGAGTCTCGCCAACAGCTCTCGGACCGTCGCCGGTACGTCGCCTACGAGGCCCAGTTCTACGGGGAAGTTGCGTCCGAGCCGCACGGGATCGTGATCGACCTGGACGATGGGGACGTCGGTGAGCAAGTTCCTCTGGCGGAATCCACTCCCCAGCACCAGGAGCAAATCGGCTTCCGCCAGTGCCCGGGGGGCGTGGGGATTACCGATGGATCCTAGTACCCCCAAAGAAAGCCGGTGCGTCTCCGGGAATACCCCCTTGGCCCGGGATGTCGTGGCCACCGGTGCATTCAAGGATGTGGCCAGGCGATGGATGGATTCGGGATCTCGTCGAGTTCCCCACCCGGCGAAGATGGCGGGTTTCTCCGCGCTCTCTATCATAGATACCGCTCGCTCTAGGTCTTCATCTTCGGGAAGGGATGTCCCTCGGAACAGGCGAGTAGAGCTCTCCCATTGCTCCTCAACGGGGCTGGCCGCAAGGGTGTCCGTGGGCATACTGAGCACGGAAACTCCGTGGCGCCCGTAGGCGGCCTTCACCGCCATGCCGAAAAGTCTCGGCAGTTGCGAGGGCAGGCTGAGGGTTTCCGCGAAAACGGAGAAGGGGCGAAACATCTCTATCTGGTCGATCTCCTGGAAGGCCTCGCTGCCGACGAAGATGCCGGAAACCTGGCCCACCAGGGCGAGCACGGGGGCGCGATCCGCCGCCGCATCCATGAGGCCGGTCATCAAGTTCGTGGTGCCCGGACCGGCGATGGACAGGCACACGCCGAGCTCTCCGGTCAACTTGGCGTGGGCACTCGCCATGAAGGCTGCGGTGGATTCGTGGCGGGTGAGCACCAGCTCAATGTCGGGATTCTTTCTGAGCGCCTCGACCAGGGGTAGGTTGGAATCTCCCGGGATTCCGTAGACCTTCCGAACACCCAAGTCCACGAGGCCCCGGGTGAGAGCGTCGGCTACGTTCCCTTCCGGGGATCGATCCCCCGACACCGGCTCGAAGGCGGCCTTGGGCGCCCCGCACACGGGACACGTGTAATCCGTCGGTAGATCCTCAAAGGGGACTCCCTCTTCTTCCTCGTCGTAGATCCAGTTGCAGACCGTACATCGCATTAGCATCTGGTGTTTCCCCTTTCACTTCGGGACTGATCCGCGAAACCCATCGCGAGCCGGAGGGTAGCTGCGTGGGGAGTCCTCGGATTCTTTCACCCCGGTTGTTTCGTCTTCTCGAATGGCACTGCATCCTTGCGAAGTAAGTTACCCAACGGAGCCTCTCTTACCCATCGATCCGATGAACCCGTCTGGCCGAGGATGGTGGGTCCGAGAAATGGACTGGTGTGCGTCGGCGGTTTCGCGTGGCGTGCGATGATGTCCACCGGGATTGATGGACGTTTGCGTCGCCGAGGAGAGGGTTAAGCTATGGACGTATCGAACCGCGGCGGACGGTCGACGACGGGCGTCACCATGTCCCCATCCTCGAGTCCGCCCCGGCGCAAGTGTTTTGATCTACCGCGAAAGGACGTGATGGTTCTTGGCAGAAGTCAAGTGTGCAGAATGTGGAGTGACGGCGGACGGGTCCACCGAAGGCTGGACGCATTGTGAAGAATGCGGTGCAGACTATTGCCCTCATTGCTCCGGGAAGTTTCGCCAGGAGAAGGAAGATATCGAGGGGCTCAAGCAGGGCGGCCCCTACGAGCGGATGCGCATCTTATGCCCGAGTTGCGGTGTGGAAATGGGCTTTCTCGATCACGCGTAGCCGCACGTGGTCTCCTGGCACTTTGCCGCCCGCGTGCGCGGGCGTACCCGGTCGCGCATCAGCGGATCGGGGGAGACACTAACTGCCGCGCATCTCTATCCAAGGTGCGCGGTATCTTTGCGCATGGGAATCCTCACCGGTCCCCGGCGTTTGGATCCTCGGCTTGCACCGAGGTCCGGGCAGGAGATGCTCCACCTGCATAGGATTTGCATCGGGCGAGTCCGGAAGGCGTCCGCATCGCCGCCACTACCGATTCCCTTGGGGCGGTCGCGTCGTAGGCGCGATTCCGCCCCAAGGCTCGCCGCAATTTCGATAGGAGGTCCCCATAACCGCCTAGAGGTGCCCGAGAATGTGCTCCCTCAGATCGGAGTAGGCCAGCGCACCCGTGGTATGTCCCTTCGATATGGTGGTCACCGGGCAATCGCCGTAAGATGTCCTTTGTATTTCGTACCGAACGAGGCGATCGTGAAGCGCCAGGAGTGGGAAGACGTTGCCGCAATCGCCGCCGGCGAATTCGGTGGTAAAATCCAACACCGCCTTGATGTCGCGGGGATTATCCTTCGCCGTCGCTGCCGTCGCTCTGCTGTAAACCGAGTTCAAATAGGCATCGTACATGGCCAGTCCGGCGAGGAGGGGCGTATAGACATCGGCGCTGTTGAAGTGTATGTGGTGTAGGTTCGTGATGAATCCCCCGAGGCTCGTGCCCGCCACCAGTACTCGACCCTCGCCGACCTTCCTCGATTCCTGCACCAGCTGCTCGATTAGGCAAGTCGACACCGCCAGCATCGCTACGACGTTCTCAAGGGTTCGGATGCCCCGCTGAAACTCCTTCATGCTCCGGTGAAACGGTGCCCGGACCAGGACGAGATTTGCATCGATGCTTTGTTTTTTCAGCGGGAATATCCTGTTGAAGCCGTAGTCGAAGGGGGTCTCGGCCGCCCCGTGATGGTAGATCACCCATGGTAGATCCGGATCGATGGGCCGGGCCAGGCGAAAGGCGGCATCCAGGGTTCCGACGGAAGTCTCAACGGCTATCTCGTGATCTCCTTCGAATTCCAACTTCGGAAGGTCCATCGATATGGCTTCGATGTTTTCCGCCACACCCTGGGACCGGTAACCGTCCCTGAAGTACTTCGGCATGAAGGTCGCACCCAACCCGACCGCCAGGCTGTCGATGACACCGTGAATGCTCATTTCTTCTTTCCACATCCCGTCCGTACTCGATAAGCGGTCTAGATACCCAGGACCACCTCTTGGGAAATCGCCGAGGTCCCGCCCGGTCTTTGCCAGGATGCTCGGTCATAAGTTCAGGGGATTAGACATCCCCGGCTCCGTCTCGGGAAGAGGCAATTGCACCTCAGTCGGGATGGCCCCCGGCGTTGGTAGGCTCATCGCCCACCGGGCGCGTGTTCCTCGAGACATCACGGACGCCGTCGGCTATGCTGAAAATGACCATGATGAGTTCCAGCATTACTCGAACGTAGATAACGCCGATGAGGAATCCCACCGGTGCCAGGATCAACATTACCACGGATACTCCTCCGTCGTAGGCCAGGGCACCGATGGCCCCCACCAATATCGCCAGGCCGATCAGGGCCACCGAGATGATATATAGGACGCGGATTATGCGCGGTGTGACCAGGGATTCGAAGGAGAAATCGAACAGGGAAGAGAGGAATCCCCGGGGTGAGCTTTGCATGATAAGACCCCCCATATTCTGTAATTGATGACCTCGATATATTTCGCTCGCGTTCGCGGATATCCTGCCGGAGCGCTGTCGGTACGGGCGACACTTTCGCCTCGGCTTCCGCGGGTCTCGCCGGCTTCCCGCGCGATGGATGGAGGAATGCGCGCGGGGTTATCGAATCTTCCTGTGCCGTCTACCATGCCACGTCGTCCGCCGCCGTTTTGCCCAGGAAACGGGTTTTCCGGTGCAACAGCGGATGGGCCGGGTGGAGCTTTTGGTAACGAGGGTTTCGAGCGGGGGAGTTGGTCACGAAATGAAGGAGATAGAGGCGAACAAGCGGGCGTGGAGTTTAGTCGCCCGGGATCACTACGAAGCCTTCAGCGCTCGCCTGCGGGAGGAACACTCGCTGCTGAATGACATTGTGACGCGCGAGCTGGGGGATCTTTCGGGCAAGAAGGTCATTCACCTCCAGTGCAACACCGGTGCCGATACCTTATCCCTGGCCAGGATGGGAGCACGAGTCACGGGCGTGGACCTGGTGCCCGCCAACGTGCACTACGCCCGAAAGATGGCGAAAGAGCTCGGTGTCGAGAATGCGAGGTTCATCGAATCGGATGTCTTGGCCCTGGCGGATATCCACGGCGAGCGTTACGACGTGGTGTTCACCTCCGAGGGGGCGATCGGTTGGCTGCCGGATCTCCACGGGTGGGGTCATACCATCAGGCATCTACTCGATGATGACGGTTTCTTCTACATCTTCGATTCCCATCCCTTCCAACTGACCTTCGACGAGGAGAAGATGTCTGAGGACATCCTCGAGATCGCATATCCCTACTTCGGGCGAGAGCCGGACGTGGACACCAGGATCGGCGGGTATGCCTCGGAGGCCAAGGACGGGGTCAACTACTTTTGGATGTACAGCGTGGGAGACGTGATTAATGCCCTGGCCGGAGCCGGGTTGCACATCGAGTACTTCAACGAATACGATTTCCTCTACTTCCGGTTGCCCGGCATGGAACCCGTGGACAAGGGACTGTGGCGTTGGCCCCACTATCGCGGCAAGCTTCCCTTTGCCTTCAGCCTAAAGGCGTCGGTTTTCCGCCCGGTGGCGGGGATCGATTAGAGAGTTCCTCGACCACCGAGGGTGAGGCGGGGAGAACGGGAACCCCGCCAACGCCGCGCATCAACCGGGTCTTGTAGCCCGGAAACCCCATCCCCAAAGGACCCGCGTGGATGCGGCGCCCAGGAGGCCGAAAGCGGCGACGAGCCAAAAGCCCCAGGCCAGGCTGAAGGAATCGCTCACAGCGCCGACGAACACGGGGCCGGCGA
>SLGS01000063.1 GCA_007136565.1 Clostridia bacterium
CCATGAGGGGCACGACGAGGTACAGTGGAGCCATTATGTAGATCAGTACCAGGGACATGACTATCTGTTCTTCGGTGAAACCATCCCAATTATCCCTGACACCGGGAGGCATCCCTTCGAGCATAGGGTCGAAGTCCGAGATGTTTCCGTCGACAAAACCGACGGTGGCCGAAAGTATCAAGGGGACCGCGATCATTAGGATGGTCGGTACGAGGATTAGGGGCAAGAACACTCCCCGGCTCCTTATCACCACTATGATGTCTTTGGTCGTGATGGCCCGCATCGCCCTCAAATTCATTGCATCCTGCCTCCCCGGTGTATGGATAGATAGAAGTCTTCCAGCGTGGGCTCTTCGGAGTCGATCCTATAGACCCGGACACCGGCTTCGACCAGTCCGCTCGCAATGCGGGGAATATCCTCGCGCGCGGTTACTTCCACGCTGAGGACACCCCCTCCCACCACTCGATGATCGAACTCGTCGGACAACGCCCCCACGGCATCTCCAACCTGGGCGGGATCCACTTCGATCGTTACGTTTCCCTGGGTCTGCATCCTGGCGGTGAGCTTGGCCGGTGACCCCATGGCCACGAGATGTCCGGATTCCAAGACCGCTACCCGGGAGCAAAGCCTGGCAGCTTCCCCCATGTTGTGAGTGGTCATGAAGACTGTCCTGCCCGCATCGGCGGCGAGTGCCAGGATCATGTCGTGAACCAGGCGGCTGGCTACCGGATCCAGGCCGGCAGTCGGTTCATCGAGGAAAAGGACCTGCGGATCGGTTATCAATGCCCTGGCCAGCGCCAGGCGCTGCTTCATGCCGCGGCTGTACCCGCCGATCCTGTCCCGGGACCTTCCCAGCAAGTCGAAGGAGGTGAGCAACTCTTCAATCCGATCGGGGAGTTGCTCGCGGGGCATGTTGAACAGCTCACCTTGCATGTGGAGGACTTCGTAGGCCGTCAGGCGATCATCCAGGGCGGGAGTTTCCGTGAGTACGCCGGTCCTCGCCCGAAGGAGCGGACCGTGGCTTGTGGGATCGAGTTCGAGGACTTCGCACGACCCAGAACTCGGAAGCAAGACCCCATTCAGAAGGCGGATGGTGGTGGTCTTGCCGGCGCCGTTGTGCCCGAGAAAGCCGAATATCTCTCCCCTCTCGACCGTTATGTTCAGGCGGTCCAAGGCGATGGTTGAACCGAAACTCCGGGAGAGATCTAGTGTCTTGATTGCTGGTGATTCCGGCATCCGGTACCTCCTTTTCGCGCTCAATCCGTCATAGTTTTCCCCCGGATCCGCGGGGCCGCGTCGAGGGAATCGGAGGGCGTTTAACAGTATCGACAATAGCAGGTCGGGGGACCCCGGGAAAGAGGAGGATTGTTCCGCACTTACGGCCAAGCACTTTGAGTATGCCCCGCAAGCCGGGGTGAAATAGGAGCGTCGCATTTGTCGACTACGAGGAGGTTGAGTTCATTGGAGGACTTGGGCTTTCATCACTTGCTCCCTTTCGTGGAGGAATCCAGGGGTGACGGGAATACTGCCATCATCGCCGTGGCCGGCGCCCACGGCCAGGCGGTAATCGAAACTTGCGTCCGCGCCGCGAAGGAAGGTGTGGCGCGTTCGTTGATGTTCGGGGACGAAGAAGAGATCCGGCGAAGGCTCGGGGATGAAGATGTTCCCGCCGGATGGTTGGAAGTCGTATCGACCAAGGATCCGGCCGCGGCGGCCGCGGCGGCCGCGGGCGACGGGCGAGCGGATATCCTGATGAAGGGGACGGTGTCTTCCGGGCAATTCCTAAAGGCCGTTCTCGGTGAGGACGCGGGACTGCGAACTGGAAGCCTCCTCAGTCACGTTGGCTTCTTCGACGTACCTTCGTTTCCTCGTCTGCTGGGGATGACCGACGGAGGGATCAATATCTCTCCGGACTTCGACGCACGTGTTCAAATCGTCGGGAACGCCGCGAGCGTCGGCCGAAGCATGCTCGGGCGCGCCCCGAGGATAGCCCTCGTCGCCGCCGTGGAGAAAGTGCAGACCAACATGCCGGTTACCCTGGATTGGGCGGCCATAGCCAAGATGGGTGAGCGCGGTGAGTTCGGGGATGCCTTTGTGGACGGTCCATTGGGATTGGACATCGCCCTCGACCCCGCCGCAGCCCAGGACAAGGGAATATCCGGGGAAGTCGCCGGTCGGGCGGACCTGGTGGTGGTGCCCGATATTCACGCCGGTAACCTCATGGGCAAGAGCCTAACTTACTTGGCGGGGGCGCCCATGGCAGGCCTGGTCCTGGGAGCGAAGATACCCATCATTCTCAACTCCCGGGCAGATTCCCCCGCCGCTCGATTGGCTTCGGTCATCGTGGCGGTTTCGGCCAGGAAGGATGATGCGGATTGAAGCGACCTACCGTCGGAGATGTAACCCGTATCGTAGATTGCCTGGTTCCGGTTCAATGGTCCGAAGAGTGGGATAATGTGGGCCTACAGGTTGGCAACCCCGACTCCACCGTGGGCAAGATCGGAGTTGGCCTGGAAACTACCCCCGCGGCGTTGGAGGAGGTCAATGATAGGTCCATAGATATGCTGATAACACACCACCCCCTGATATTCAAACCCGTACGACGCGTGATCTTCGGCGAGGGGGTCGGCGAAGCCATACACCAACTCGTGGCGCGCAGAATAGCGCTGTACGCGGCCCACACCAACCTGGACGTATCCGATCTCGGTCCCAGTCACGTCCTCGGTCTCAATCTGGGATTGGAGGACTTGCGGCCCATTTCGCCGAGGGCTGACCTGGTGAAGCTCACGGTCTTCGTTCCCGCGGAAACCGTCGAAGTCATGGGAGAAGCCCTGGGCGAGGCGGGTGCTGGCAACCTGGGTCGATATAGCCATTGCACCTTTGCCTCAGAGGGAGAGGGCACCTTCTGGCCCTCCGTGGATGCCGATCCCTACGCCGGAAGACCAGGGGAGTTGAGCCGGGTCACCGAGTTCCGTCTCGAGACCATCGCTCCCGCCGATCTCGTGCCGGATCTATTGGATGTCCTGCACGAAGTTCACCCGTACGAGGAACCCGCCTTCGATGTCCACTCCCTCGAGAATACCCGCGACGTTGGCATGGGCAGGATCGGAAACCTCCCGAGGGCCACGAAACTCCGAGGCATCATCGCCCGGCTGTCGGATTTGTCGGGGTGTCGCGATATGCGTTACATCGGTGATCCGGATGCCGACGTCGTGGGGGTGGCGGTGGCCTGCGGTGCCGGCTCCGGCCTCTGGCGCCGAGCCCGGGGAATGGGGGCCGACCTGTTGATCACCGGTGATGTCGGCTATCACGATGCCGAGGAGATGACATCCAGCGGCCTTTCGGTCATCGATCTCGGACACGCTGCCAGCGAAGCCCCCTTCCTCGGCGCTTTCGCCGATGCCGTGCGCGAAGCCGTGGTGTCGAGGGGCGGATTCGATTGCGAGGTCGTCGAAATGCGGGCGAAGTCGGATCCTTGGATTCGAATGGATTCGCAGCAGTGACCCGGCCCGTTGCCCGGTAGACCCGGCAATTTGGACACCCCTTCGTCCGCTCTGCTATAATTGGAATGCGAGCGGGCCGGGCAGTCGCGCCCCCGATACCCATGAATCGGTTTCCTTCGATCGCGGTCGGATGATGAGATTTCGAATGGGATCGGTGGGTGAGGAAAGTCCGAACTCCGAAGGGCAGGGTGCCGGATAACATCCGGTGAGGGTGACCTCCAGGAAAGTGCCACAGAAATTACACCGCCCCCCAGGGGGTAAGGGTGAAATGGTGGTGTAAGAGACCACCGGCGGCCGGGTAACCGGTCGGCCAGGCAAACCCCACCCGGAGCAAGGCTAAATAGGAGAGGGATGACGTGGCCCGCCGACCTCTCGGGTTAGCCGCTCGAGGCACCGGGAGACCGGTGTCCCAGATAAATGACTGTCCTCGACAGAATTCGGCTTACAGGCCCGCTCGCATGGACTTAGCGCGACGGTGTGGGGTTCACGCAGCCCCGGCCGTCGCATGATGTTTGGAACACTTGAGCACCTTCAGCGTCAGCCATCCTTGGAAGGGTGCCTTGTCGTTCGAGTTGCCCCGGGGGAGGAGAATGACCATTGAGCCGCTCTAACCAACTGTTTTTGATATCGGTCGTGATCTTGGCGGTCGTCTTCGCCGGTGGATGCTGGGGACGGGAGGAAGAGATCCCCGAATCGGGCGATCTGGAGTTTTACGTTCCCGAGGATATCCCCGAAGCCGTCGGCGGTTGGTTGGAGGACATGGAGAGGTCCCGGGCTCGGGACTGGATGATCGTGGACGATGTATTGTACATCGCGGTTGCCAGGGGAGAAACTCCAAACCCCGGATACGGCGTGGATGTCGATGGTGTGAGCTTCGTCCGGGATGGTTCGACCTACGATTTGACCATATCCGCTTCCTACACTTCTCCCGACAGTGGCGAGGATCATCCTCAGGTACCGGCATATCCCGTGGCCCTGGTGGCCGTGACCATGGATCAGCTCAGGGGTGCCGGACCGGCGGATATAGCCCTTCAATTCGATGTCGACGAATCCTCGCCGGAAGTGGCTGACGACGAAGACGGGCATCACACCGTCACGCTTTACTTCGGCACCGAGGACGGGCAAATGACCCGGGTCTATCGGACCCTCAGGGTTGCCGAACTCGATGCAGACCTGATCGTCGCAGAACTCATGGCGGACCCGATCGAGCCTGGTACCGTCAGGGTAATCCCGGAGGGAACGAGGCTCACGGCGGTGACGGATACCGACGATCCCTCGCTCGTAAACGTCGACTTTAGCGAGGAGATCCTGCGGGCCCAGGGTACACTGGGGGAGATGCTCGCCGTGTACTCGGTGGTCAACAGCCTCCTGGATAACGACCTCGGATACGATCGGGTGATGGTGAGCGTGGATGGAGAATCCCGGGAGCTCGGTCACCTGGATATATCCGAACCCCTAGAGTTCGATGAGGTTTTCGTTATCGGTGACAAATAGAGGTGCCCGAAGCTTGTTCCCTTCGATGATAAGATGTTGAAGCGATGCTGGTTGCCACGGGAGGTCGTGCGGATTTGCTCGGTTTCATAAAGAGGATGTTTGACTTCAACGAGCGGGAATTACGGCGCCTCAGGCCCTTGGTCGCGGCGGTTAACGATATGGAACCCGCGATGGAGGCCAAAAGCGATGGCGAACTCGCGGACTCCACCACCCGCTTCAGGGAGCGCCTAAGCGACGGGGAGACCGTCGACGATTTGCTCGTCGAGGCCTTTGCTACGGTTCGTGAAGCGGCGAAGCGAACCCTCGGGCAGAGACACTTCGATGTCCAGGTCCTCGGCGCCCTGGGCTTGCACGAGGGCACCGTTTGCGAGATGAAGACGGGTGAAGGTAAGACGCTGGTCGCGACCATGCCGGCCTACCTCAACGCCCTGAGCGGACGCGGTGTTCATGTCGTAACGGTAAACGAGTACCTGGCGTCCCGCGATAGCGAGTGGATGGGAGAGATATACCGGTTCCTCGGGATGGAAGTCGGATTGATCGTATCCGGGCTAAAGCCCGAAGAACGCCGCGAAGCCTATGCGGCGGATATCACCTACGGTACCAACAACGAGTTCGGATTCGATTATCTTCGCGATAACATGACGACCTCGGCCGATCGACTGGTCCAGCGATCCCTCCATTACGCCATCATAGATGAAGTCGATAGCGTATTGATCGATGAAGCCAGGACACCCCTGATTATTTCCGGAGCGCCGAGGAAGCAGGCGGAAAACTACAAGATCTTCTCCAGCATCGTGAAAAGCCTCAGGCCCGACGAGCATTATACGGTGGACGAGGAATCCAACAGCGTGGTCCCAACCGATGAAGGGTTGGCGGTGGTGGAGGGACGCCTCGGGATCGAGGACATGTTCAATCCTTCTAACATCGAGCTGAATCACTTCCTGACCCAGGCCCTGAAGGCCAAGGAGTTGATGAAGCGGGACCGCGATTACGTCGTGACCGAAGATCGGGCGGTCATAGTCGACCAATTCACCGGTAGGCTCATGCCCGGCAGGAGATACAGCGATGGGTTGCACCAATCCCTCGAAGCCAAGGAAGGATTGCCCATCCGGGAGGAGACGCAAACCCTCGCGACCATAACTTTTCAGAATTTCTTCCGGATGTACGACAAGGTGTCCGGCATGACCGGTACGGCGGCGACCGAGGCCGACGAATTCGAGGAGATATACGGGTTGAAAGTCGTCGTGATCCCCACGAATCGCCCCATGATCAGGGAGGATCATTCCGACGCCGTTTACAAGTCCGAGCGAGGCAAGTTCGACGCCGTGGTCGAGGACATCTCCCAAAGACATGCCCTCGGGCAGCCGGTGTTGGTGGGCACGGCCTCCATCGAGAAATCCGAGGAATTGAGCGACATGTTGGAGTCCGTCGGGATACCCCATGAAGTCCTAAACGCCAAGTACCACGAGCGCGAGGCGGAGATAATCATGGGCGCCGGCGAGCCCGGGCGCGTGACCATAGCCACCAACATGGCCGGCCGAGGCACGGACATAGTCCTGGGCGAGGGAGTGACGGATCTCGGGGGTCTACACGTACTGGGTACCGAGCGGCACGAGAGCAGGCGCATAGACAATCAGCTGCGCGGACGCTCGGGCCGACAGGGCGATCCCGGATCGTCTCAATTTTACGTTTCCATGGATGACGATCTCATGAGGCTATTCGGTGGCGATGCCCTCGAAGGTATGATGGACAGGATAGGGCTCGAAGAGTCGGAGCGACTGGAACACTCGATGCTGTCATCGGCCATCGAACGCGCTCAACGCCGCGTCGAGGGCAAGAACTTCGGCATCAGAAAGCAACTGCTCGAGTACGACGATGTTCTCAATGAGCAGCGCAAGGTGATATACGCTCAAAGGCGCCGGGTGCTCGAGGGGTCCAGGATGCGAGAGAGCATCGATGATATGGCGAAAGAGGTCATCCGGGATAGGGTGGCCACGCATTGCGCCGAGGGTAGGTATCCCGAGAGTTGGAATCTGCGAGCCCTGATCACCGAGCTGGAAATGCACATGTTGCCGCCGGGACGAGTCACGGTGGAGTCCCTCACCCGTAAGGGTGACGAGAGCGGGGTGGAGGGTCTCCAGGAGTACCTCGTGGAAGTCGCTCGTGCCGTCTACAGGTCGAAGGAAGACAGGGTTGGTGAGGATAGATTCGATCAGTTGGCTCGAGTCTTTCTCCTCCGCGTGGTGGATTCCAAGTGGATGGATTACCTCGCCGCCGTGGACGAGTTGCGCCAGGGTATAGGTCTTCGGGCTTACGGGCAGGAGAAACCCCTGGTCGCCTATCAGCGTGAGACCCACAGCATGTTCAATAACATGATAGCCTCGATACGCGAGGATGTCGTCAAGTACGTTTACAAACTGGAAGTTTCCGGATCCGAAGGCCCCAATGTACCCGGTGGATCCTCGCCGGTCATCGCGAAGGAGGGGCGCAAGACGCTCGGATCCTTCGACGCTCACAGGGATGCCCTGGCGGCCGCCGCCGCGGCTTCAGCTTCGCAGGGCGAAGATGGTTCCAAGCCCTACCAGAGGCGGGGTCCCAAGGTCGGCAGAAACGATCCCTGCCCGTGCGGAAGTGGCAAGAAGTACAAGCACTGTTGTGGTTGAAAATAAGGGGGAGATCTCTTGTGTCGTTCGAAGACATTAAGGTTACTTTGGTAGAACTGGAAGAAGAGTTGGATATGCTAAGGGGGTCTCTTTGACCCGGATGCCCGCCGGGAGGAGATCGGTGAGTTAGAGGAACTGATGTCTAGCCCCGAGTTTTGGAACGATCAAATCAAAGCCCAGAGGGTAATCCGCCGCCGTAACTCGTTGGAGGGCCCCCTGACCGCTTACGAGGAGTATCGTGCCCGGATCGAGGAAGCCGAAATCCTCGTCGAACTCTCCGAGGAGGAAGGCGACGATTCCGAGATCGATGATCTCAGGGCCGAAGTGGATAGCCTCAAAGAAGACGTCGCCGACTTTCGCATGCGCTTGCTACTTTCTGGAGAATACGATTCGGAAGATGCCATCTTGACCATCAACCCCGGTGCCGGTGGAGTGGACGCCCAGGATTGGGCGGAGATGCTCTTCAAGATGTACGTTCGCTGGGCCGAAAAGGGCGAGCATTCCTACGAGCATCTCGACCTGGTCCCCGCCGAAGAGGGTGGAATCAAGAGTGCCACGGTGGTCATTAAGGGCGAAAATGCCTACGGATTGCTCAAGGCGGAGAGGGGAGTTCATCGGCTGGTACGCATCTCTCCCTACGACAGCTCGGGTCGGCGTCACACCTCCTTCGCCTCCGTCGACGTCATGCCGGACCTGCCCGATAACGATGATGTAGAGATAAACGACGAGGACTTGCGAGTCGACACCTATCGCGCGAGTGGGGCCGGTGGGCAGCACGTCAACAAGACCGATTCGGCGGTGAGGATAACCCACCTGCCGACGGGGATCGTGGTAACCTGCCAAAATGAGCGATCCCAGCACAAGAACCGCGCTTCGGCCATGAAGATACTCCGGGGTCGGCTCCTGCAACTGCGCGAGGAAGAAAAGGCTAAGGAACTACAGGGTATCCGGGGAGAGAAGACGGACATAACCTGGGGTAATCAGATTAGAAGCTACGTGTTTCAACCCTACACCTTGGTCAAGGATCATCGCACCGGGGTAGAGGTCGGTAACATCGAAGCCGTCATGGATGGGGAAATCGATCGGTTTATCCGAGGCTACCTGGAACAGAGTATCGGAGCGGGACTGCGGGAGTCCGGGAGCGACGATTGATGGATGTGCCCCGGATCGACGTCTTGGGATATCCCATGGCCGATCTATCCCTCGCCGCCGCCGCCGAGCATCTCCTATCGACGATTCCCGCGGTCGAGCCGTACCTCGTTTTTACTCCGAACCCCGAAATGGTGGAAGCCGCCTCCCGCGATCCCCGTCTTCGCGAGGCCCTGTTAGACGCGGATCTACTGTTGGCCGATGGAGTGGGTATCGTTTGGGCTTCGGGTATCCTGAATCGCCCGTTGCCGGAGGTGGTGCCCGGCGTTGACTTGTTGGAAAGACTTCTCGGTGCTGAGGTCGGAACGCGAATCTTCCTGCTCGGGACCACCGAGGAGAACGTCGCCGCGGCAGCGCGCAATATGGCCCAAAGATATCCCGGTATCGAGGTGGTCGGTCGTCACCACGGATACTTCCCGGACCGGGAGGCCCATCGCATCCTGGATCTAGTTGGGGCTGCCGATCCGGATCTGGTGGTTCTCGGGATGGGCGTCCCCAGGGACCAACTCTTCCTCGCCGGATATAGGGAGCATCTACCCGCCGCTTTGTACCTAGGGGTGGGTGGAGGGCTCGATGTTTTGTCGGGTTCGATTCGTCGCGCACCGGTGCTACTGAGAAAGCTGCACCTGGAGTGGTTGTATCGACTGATTGCCTCTCCGGCGAGGTGGCGGAGGCAGCTGGCCCTACCCAGGTTCGTCTGGCGCGTTCTGAGGGCTCGGCTGGCGGCGGGTTCGAGTTTGCGCTAAAGTAGTTTACGGACCCGCTTCCTTATTGGGCGGGATTACGAAGAGTTCCGGGAGGTGATGAGCTCGGCCGGATCGCGACCGCCGGGCTTTCGCATGCGTATTTCCCCATCGTTAACACCTGACCGCCTACTAGAACTAAAGGAAAGAGCCCTCGAACTTCGGTGCGATGTCATCGAATCTCTGACTCTCGCAGGTTCCGGACATCCCGGGGGCAGCCTCTCCTCGGCGGATATCGTGTCCACCCTTTTCTTCGACGTACTAAAATTGGACCCGGAGGATCCCCGAATGGGTGACAGGGATCGTTTCATCCTGGCCAAGGGGCACGCGGCACCGATACTCTACGCTGCCCTTGCCGGAAGAGGTTTCTTCCCCCGGGAGGAACTCGCAAGCCTCAGGAAGCTGGGCAGCCGGCTCCAGGGGCATCCGGATATGTTGAAGACACCCGGGGTCGAAGCCAGCACCGGCTCCCTGGGCCAGGGGCTTTCCATCGCCGTCGGAATGGCTCTGGCCGGGAAGATGGATGGTGCCGAATGGGGAGTTTACGCCCTCCTCGGTGATGGAGAACTTCAAGAGGGGCAGGTTTGGGAGGCGGCGATGGCCGCGTCCCACTACGGCCTCGATAACCTGGTAGCCTTCGTCGACAACAACGGGCTGCAAATAGATGGCAGGATAGTGGATGTTATGTCCCCCGAACCCCTCGCGGACAAGTGGAGGGCTTTCGGGTGGAAGGTTTTCGAAGTGGATGGGCACGATATCGCGGAGATTCATTCGACCCTTATCGAGGCCCAGGAATCCCCTTCGCCGGCGGTCATCATAGCCCGCACGATAAAGGGGAAGGGTGTATGTTTCATGGAAGGCGAGGCGTCCTGGCACGGGAATGCCCCTTCTGAGGATCAATGTCGGCTAGCCCTCGAGGAATTGAGAGGGGGAGGCAACCGTGACTGATGTAGTAGTCGAGGCCACCCGGGATGCCTACGGACGAGCCCTAGTAGATCTCGGTTCGAGGATGCCGGAAATAGTGGTGTTGGATGCGGATCTATCCGGATCCACCCGAACGCAGAAATTCGCCGAGCTATATCCCGAACGGTTTTTCAACGCCGGGATAGCCGAGCAGAACCTCATGAACATGGCGGCGGGCCTGGCCCTGGCCGGTAAGGTACCCTTCGCCAGCACCTTCGCGGTTTTCGCCACCGGAAGGGCCTGGGAGCAGATAAGAAATACCATTGCCTACCCAAATCTTCCGGTGAGGATAGTCGCGACGCACGCGGGGTTGACCGTGGGAGAGGATGGCGCTTCGCACCAGGCCCTAGAAGACATAGCCCTCATGCGTGTGGTTCCCAACATGACCGTCCTGGTACCCGCCGATGGCGTGGAGGCCGAGGCCGCGATCGGGCTGGCGGCAAAAGCCGATGGGCCGGTGTACGTTCGCCTGGGTCGATCCAAGGTTCCGACCATAACCGACGGCAACCTGGAGATCGGACGTGGCTCTACCTTGGCCAATGGAGATGACGTCGCCATCATCGCCTGCGGCATAATGGTATCGGCGGCGCTGGAGGCGTCCGAACGGTTGCGGGAACGCGGCGTTTCCTGCCGAGTGATAAATATGCCGAGCATCAAGCCCTTGGACGAAGACCTGGTAATTCGAGCGGCCGAAGAGTGCGGTGCAGTGGTGACGGCGGAAGAACACAGCGTCATAGGCGGATTGGGTGGAGCCGTCGCCGAAACCCTGTCCTCATCTCGTCCGGTCCCCGTCGTAAGGATTGGTGTGGACGATACCTTCGGACAGTCCGGGGACCCCCAGGGGTTATTGGAGTACTACGGTCTCATGCCCTCCGACCTCGAGTCCGCCTGTGACAGGGCCATGGGGATGAAGGGCTGAGCGATTCGCACGATGCTTTCGGTTTGACCAGCATCATTCGAGGAGGGAAATCGCCCTTTGGGCGTTTCCCTCCTCCTTCTTTTTCATAATCTTCGCCCCGTCATCGACCACGGACGCGAGCTCGTCGAGACGGGGTATGATCGATTCTATCAGTATTTCCTCGAGGCGATCCGGCGTCAGGTTCTCCATCCTACCGAGACAGGGCGCTCCTAGGTCCGATAGGAATCCGTCGATCTTTGGGTCGTAGCTCACTCCGACGGGGATGGAACCGGCCGCCGCGGCCATTATAAGTGCGTGCAA
Source organism: Clostridia bacterium (assembly GCA_007136565.1). Classification (GTDB taxonomy): domain Bacteria; phylum Bacillota; class Sulfobacillia; order SLMV01; family SLMV01; genus CSSED11-154. The sequence goes on from SLGS01000063.1 coordinate 11,735, forward strand.
CCGCATACCGAGGACCATTTTCGCCCTGCCCATCATGCCCATCACCAACTCGGGTTCGACCGTCGAAGTTCCAATGACCGGTGGCTTACTTCGACTCATCTCCGAAGCCAGCCTGGCGAGGGGAAGGTCGCGGGATTCCTGCATGGCCAAAAGGAGAGGGGAGAATCCCTCGTCGCTCAGGATGTCCGCCGCCCTGGCAGCCAGGTTGGCCGGCAACTGCATGTCACCGCCCCACGGGCGCATAGAGATGATGGCTAGCGGGTTGGAATCCGAGTAGAGTACGCCGCTTTCCGCCAGGATCTCGTCGACCCTATCGCTTTCTGGGTCTTCGAGGGCAAAGGCCGGATCCGCGGTGACTTCCCATTGCACGGTGCCCTCGCGGGTGATCGCGCGCACGGTTCCGGCGGAGGCTCTATCGCGGAGGGTTACGCCCGACGCCGAGGAGAGAGCTCCTCGAGCGAGGCAACGACCAATACCGGTGTGAAGGGGTCCGATGCCATTGGCGTAAAGCATCACCGGGGTTCTGAGTACGCGGGCCGCGTAGATGAGGGAGGTGTAATAGAAGAGGGATCTCAGGCTGGTCTCATCCTGGAGCAAGGTCCCACCGCCGCTGATGAAGAGCCCACAGCGCTTCAAGCAGGAGATCACGCTAATCGGGGAAAACCTGGGTGCCGAGGATACGCGATGTGTCTTCGCCGTGGCGCGGTGGTTGCCCGACAATACCCAGATATCCACTCCCGGTCGCTCGCGGCGAAGGCCGCCGATCAGGCCCCGCAGCAGTGCTTCGTCGCCGGTATTTCCGAATCCGAAATACCCGGATACGGTGACCCGGGGCGGCATGCGGCCGGCGGCGATTACGCTCCGATATATCCGGAGGTGATCATCGCGCATGGAGTCCTCGGAGAAGTTCTTGGCCGCGTGCCGTCGAAGGGATTCACCGAGCCTTGCCCGCATCGGGGGATCCGCGACGAGTTGTTCGATCTTTTTGGACAGGTCCAGGTGGTCTCCGACCCTGGCGGTTAATCCGGTCCTTTCGTGTCGGACCAACTCGGGTATGCCGCCGACGGGGGTTGCAACGGTCGCCAACCCGTGAAGGGCACCCTCCAATAGGGCGTAGGGAAAGCTTTCGCTCTCGGAGGGAAGTACGTTTATGTCCATGGCGGCGAAGGCCGATTCGGGTGAGGCGAGGTGCCCCGTGAAGTGAACCCGCTCTGTGATACCCCGGGCATCGGCCTGGCGCCTGAGATTTTGGTTTTCCTCCCCGTCTCCCACCAGGAGAATATGTACGGGTGCTCCATCGCCGATCAACTTCGCACCGGCTTCTAACAGGACATCGTGTCGTTTGATCCTCGCCATGCGGCCCACCATCCCCACCACGATGGCGTCCCCGGGTATTCCGAGTTCCTCCCGCAGGGATGGTTCCTTCGAGTCACCGGTGTCGGGGAGGACGGAAAAATCCAGCCCGTTGTAGACGGTGTGAACCCGCCCCCCGGGGAACCCCCGATCGATCAGCATTGACCGGAAGTCCTCGGTGACCGCCAGGTAATGGTCGAAGGATCGAAGGCTCAGTGAGTTCAGCGTGGAGTACACGAGGTGTTTGTAAAGGTTGGCCTCGAAATCCCGACGGTAGTCGCTGTGTATGGTGGTGACGAGGGGTACGGTGGTCCTTCGCCGCAGCAGGGCTCCCAGGAAGTTGGCCCGGGCTCCGTGGCAGTGAACCAGGTTTGGATCCAATTCCGATACCAGGTCTCGCAGTCTTCTGAGGGCGGATAGATCCGTCCGGGATCTTTGCTCGGATAGGGTGACCGGCAGGCCCATCTCCAGGGCTTCTCGATAGAAAGGCCCATCCGTCAGGCAGACCAGGTGGACGTCTATCGCCGAAGAAAGCGTGCGGATCAGCGTGAGGACGTGGGTTTTCGCCCCTCCGGTGTCTCCACCACTTATCAGGTGCATCACTTTCATCCGGGCATCCTCCTCATGATTTCGGGGCACTCACGGCCATTATATACTTCCGCGGAACATCCCGCGCCCCGCGTCGCAAGATCCGGGAAATCGCCGAATTCCGACCCAAAATGCCCTCCAGATTAACACTTACGTTACGGGGACAAGGATATTCACCGTCGGAGTCGAATAGTCGATCAGGCAGGCGCTCCCGAGTCCCACACGATACGGTCGGGAGGGGCCTCCTGCCGGTGCCGATCTCTATCGACTAGTGTTATACTCGAGGGACCCGGCGGCAAGACTCGAGATCCGATCGATTTCGAGCGGATTGTGGAGTTGCCTACTGGATGGAGGATGGCACCATTGATTGTCCTCAGTCACGTTAGCAAGAGTTACGGTGACATCTGCGCTTTGGACGATGTGACCGTGAGCGTCTCCAAGGGAGAATTTGTCTTCCTGGTCGGCCCCAGTGGCGCCGGGAAGTCTACCATGCTTCAACTCCTATATCGCGAGGAAGTCCCCACCGAGGGGAGCGTAGTCGTCGATAACCTCAACGTAACGCGTATGTCTCGGCGACACGTTCCCATGCTTCGGAGGAAAGTGGGAGTCGTGTTCCAGGATTTCAAACTGCTCGACTCCAAGACCGTTTACGAGAATGTTGCCTTCGTGTTGCAGGTTACCGGCGCACCGGCGCCTTTCATAAAGAGAAGGGTACCCCAGGTACTCAACCTGGTCGGGTTGAGCGACAAGGAGAAGTCATATCCGGAGCAACTTTCCGGCGGCGAGCAGCAGCGCGTTTCGATGGCTCGGGCCATTGCCAATTCCCCGAGGATCATCCTCGCCGATGAACCGACGGGCAATCTCGACCGGGATTCATCGTGGAAGATCATGCGCCTCCTCGCCGAGTTCAATAGGCGAGGTGCCACGGTCCTGGTGGCCACCCACGATTGGCCGATCGTCGATGCGATGCAAAAGCGCGTCGTCGAAATCGAACAGGGCAAGATAGTGCGCGACGATGCTCAAGGGGGATATAGCGGAAGTGTTTCGTCTGATCGGGCGATCGGTCGCTGAGGGACTAAAGAGTATATGGGCCCATGGCCTCATGAGCTTGGCTTCGGTAGGGACCGTTACTGTGTCCCTTTTGGTGTTGGCCGTATTCTTGCTGGTTGCGGCCAATCTTTCTTACGTGGCCGATGTGCTGGAGAGCCAGGTCGAAATCGTAGCGTATTGCAATCCGGAGTTTGACAGGCAGTGGGAAGGTGAACTGCTGGACAAGGTCGAATCTATCCCCGGGGTAGGCGAGGTCCTCTTCGTGAGCCGGGAGGACGCCCTGGATCGTCTCAGGGAGCAATTCGGGAGCCAGGCGGACCTGTTGAGCGCGGTGGAAGAGGATAATCCACTGAGGGATTCGATAGAGATCACGGTAACCGATCCCGATCGGATCGAAGAGGTCGCCGCCGGCGTATCGGAGATCGAGAGTATCCAGGATGTCGCATACCCGCGGGAAGTCGTTCAGCGGCTGTACTCGGTTACCGAAGCATTGCGTGCCGCCGGTGTGGCCCTGGTGTTCCTCCTCGCGGCCGCGACGTTCCTGTTGATTAGCAACACCATTAGGTTAACGATTTACGCGAGAAGAGACGAAATAGAGATCATGCGATTGGTGGGGGCGTCCGCGGCATTCATATGGGGACCGCTCGTGGTGGAAGGGTTATTCCTGGGGTTGATCGGTGCCGGATTGGCCGGGGCGGTCGTGTCCTGGGGATATGCGGATCTGATAAACTCTCTGCAGTTGTCACTTCCGTTCTTACCCCTGCTGGATACGGAGCCGCTCATGGGCAATCTCATCCAGTTACTGGGCATTATCGGGGCATTCTTGGGATTATTGAGTAGTTGGTTTTCGGCGCAACGTTACGTCAGGATCTAGGAGGGGTTTGGTTTGGGCTCATTCCCGCGCAAGGATCGTAGGAGGTCCATCTTCAAGGGCGTAGCACTGGTGTTGTCATTGGCCATGGTGCTGGCGGTAATCTCGGGCTCTCTCCCGGGAGTTAAGTCGGCCGAAGCCTCCACTTCCCAGATTCGCCGGGAGATCGAGGAACTTCGAAACCGACTCAATAGTATCCAGGGGGATATGAGCCAGTACGAGAGGGACCTGGGGCAGATAAAGGAGCAGGAACAAGGCGTCACCCAGGAACTCAGCCAAGCGCAGGTGGAGTTGCGCCAGGTGGAAAGCCAATTGGACGAGGCCCTGGTAGCCCTTAAGCTGGCCGAACTCGAGGTAGTGGAGGCCGAAGAGGATCTCCAGCGGGCCCAAGAAGAATTGGATTATCGCATGGGCCTTCTTAATGGCCGAGTGCGGGCCATGTATGAACTAGGTACCATCAGTTACCTCGAAGTGCTACTATCATCCACCAGCTTCTCCGACTTCGTACGCCGATTCCAGATGCTACAGCAAATAGTGGGACAGGATGTAGCCGTGCTCGAGGCCGTCCGGGAACAGAAGGCGGAGGTCGAATACCGACGGGAAGTTTGGCTCGCGGAGAAGCAAGATGCCGAACACTGGAAAGAGCGCGTGGCGCAAAAGCGCGAGGAATTGCGGGTTGAGGTTGCCCAGTACGAGAACCGCCTGGATCAATTGACCTCCCGCCAACAGGAGTACCTCGCGGCGTTGGACGAGATGGAGCGGCGTTCGGAGCAGATCGCCAGGGAAATAACGGAGAAACAAAAGGAGTTGTCCCTGGCCGAGGGTACACCCTACATGATTTGGCCCCTGGATTCGGGTACCTTCTGGGTCTCGTCTCCCTTCGGTCAGCGTTTCCACCCCGTCCTCGGGCAATGGAGATTGCACTCTGGTATAGACCTTGCCGCCAGTACCGGAACCCCGATCAAGGCCGCCGCCGATGGGGTGGTTCTCGACGCCGGTTGGATGGGCGGGTACGGTTTATCCGTGATAGTGGCCCACACCTCCACGGTTTCCACTCTCTACGCCCACGCGTCCACGCTGAGGGTCGAGGCCGGGCAGCAGGTGCGCGCGGGTGACACCATCGCCCTGGTCGGATCCACGGGAATGTCCACCGGGCCACACCTTCACTTCGAGGTCCGGATGAACGGTGAGGTACAGGATCCCGTCAAGTTCCTACCTCCTCGTTAGAACATATGCTAACCTAGGTACCCACGAGTCCGACCCCGGGTTCACGGCCCGGTGTCGGACTCTTTTTGCCTGCACTCATCATTCGAGTTAACGTGGAGACGGCGTGTGATAGAATAGCTCCTACGCCCAAACCCCGTTCCACGAGGTTCGGAGTGAATCCGGGAGGCGATTACAATTTTTGAAGAGGACAACAAAGGCAGACTATTATCGGTCGCGCCCGCGCAGGCGATCGTCATACTCGTCGCCGTGGCCATAACCGCAGCGGCCCTCACCTTCGCGGTCCTGGAAGGTACGTCGGGCGAAAGGGCCGTGGCACCGGCGGCCGAGCCCGAGGCGGCGTCCGCGATAGAAGAGGCGGAAAACTACGATGAGTTCCTACGGGCGCTGTCCCTGATCCTGGAGGGATACGTTGACGACGAAGAGGTAAGCGCCGAATCCCTGTTGCAGGGGGCAATTCGCGGCATGGTCGAGGGCATCGGCGATCCGTACTCCAATTACTTCGACGCCTCCGCGTTGGAGGATCTGCGCATGCAGACCCTCGAGGGTGAATACTCCGGCATAGGTGTATCAGTTATAGATCTCGACGGGTACGTGACCGTGCTCGTGACCTTCCCCGAGACTCCCGCGGCTTGGACCGAGTACGAGGGAGCCGAGGAGGGTGAAACCGCGGGATTGCGATCCGGGGATCGAATCCTGGAGGTCGATGGCATCGACGTGGTAGGGATGTCCACCGAGCACGTGGCCGATCTCATCCGGGGTCCTGCGGGTGAAGTGGTGGAGATCGTGGTGGAAAGGCCCTCCAACGAGGTTTCCGCGGGACAGCTATCCTTCTCCATAGAGAGAAAGCAGATCGAGATTCCCACGGTGGATTCCCAGGTCATCGACGAAATCGGGGTTCTGTCGATCACCCAATTCAGCGCGCACACGCCCGGGCAGGTATCCGAGCACCTGCAGGAACTGCTGGACAGCGGCGTATCCGGGTTGATCCTGGATCTTCGTAGTAATCCCGGGGGCACACTGGATGAGGCTCTAAAGGTGGCGGACCAGTTTCTGCCGCCGGGACCCGTGGTCATTACCGTCGACCGCGAAAGTGAAGAGGAGACCCTCGGTGTCAGTGGGCCCGGTTTGGAACTGCCCATCGTGGTCCTGGTCGATGGATACAGCGCCAGCGCTTCGGAGATCCTGGCCGGGGCTTTGAGGGACCGCGCGGATGTCCCCCTGGTGGGGGAGCGCACCTTCGGTAAGGGATCCGTTCAGAGCGTTTACTACCTCGATCGAACACAATCCACCGGGATGAAGATCACGACTCAGAGATACCTGACTCCTTCGGGATACAACATCGAGATGGAGGGCGGATTGGCACCCGACCACGAGCAATCGAGGTCGGAGGGCGATATCATGGGGGATCCGGACTCGGACTCCCAGCTGCGCCGGGCCATCGAAGTGATGCGGGACATCTTGGGCGAAACGGGTGGCTGATCGTTTCTCGGGAGGGTTTTCGTGGACATTACGCTGGTATTCGAACTCGCGGCCCATATAGCCAGGAGCATACCCGGGGTCCTGGTGCCCACCACCACCGGGGGGCTTTTGTTTTGGGCGGTCATGATCCTGGTCTGGAGCCAGTATCGGCGATTGGCCGGCATGGAAAGACGGATCCACGGCTTCGTTCGCAACGATCCGTGGGTGAGCACGGGAACCGCCCTGCTCTTCGGCTTGGTCGCGGGCATCGCCGGCAGCATCTTGATGGTCGTACTGGGAGTCACCTTGTCCCAAGATGACATCATATACCTGTGGCCGGTGGCCCTGGCGCTGTTGCTCATAAGCCCGAGGTTGCTTTGCTTTTCTTACGCGGGGGGCATCGTCTCCCTCGTGCACCTCGCGACCGGATGGCCGCCCGCGGTTAATCCCGCGGCGATTATGGCCCTGGTCGGTATCCTGCACCTCATGGAGGGAATCCTGGTCGCCATCAGCGGACACAGGGTCGCCAGCGCCGTATATCTTCGAAACGATCGGGCGGACGTCGTCGGAGGATACCTGGTCCAGAGGTTTTGGCCCATACCCATCATGATAGTCTTCCTGTTGCAGGCGCCCCCGGACGCAGTCGCTTCTGGGTTTTCCATGCCCGAGTGGTGGCCGTTGATAGACTCGGGGGCCGGCTTGAGTGGGAGTTGGGCATACGTGATGACTCCCGTGGTGGCCGCGCTCGGCTACTCCGACATCGCCCTGACCGAAATGCCGATCCGGCGCGCGCGGAGGACGGCCCTTCAGCTCGGGATATTTAGCCTCGTGTTGATCGGTCTTAGTCTCGCGGCAGGAATGTGGCCTGTGTGGACGTGGGCCGCGGTCCTCTTCGGGCCCCTGGGTCACGAGATGATGATTAGGACGGGCAGTGGCAGGGAAATGAAGGGGAAGCCGCGTTTCGTCGATCGCCCCGGCGGGGTACTGGTGATGGATGTCCACCCCGGAGGTCCCGGCGAGACCCTCGGGCTTCGGCCCGGAGATACCATCGTTAGCGTCAACGACCGCCCCGTGGAGTCCAGGCAGGAGCTGGGTGAGGCGGTCACTTCCTCCGGCTGGTTCGTCGAACTGGCCATCGTGGACGGCCGGGGGCGGACGATGATTCTGGATTCCAACAGGTACCCACCCGGACAAGCCCTGGGCATAATAACCGCTCCCGAAACGGCCGACGCGCCACACGTTAACCTTGGTGGCGGCGGGCTCCTCGCACGGTACCTCAGGCGATTGAAGAGATGGTTGAGACGCCGCCGAAGAGCTTGATCGAACGCCCGTTCG
>SLGS01000198.1 GCA_007136565.1 Clostridia bacterium
CCGCAAAGCGTCACGATGCCTTCACCCACGAAGTCGATACCCTGGATCCGACCCTTGGGGGGATGTCCAGGGATCACGTCGCCCAGATCCACCTTGATCTCTCGGTCGAGTTGGCCGGCGATTACGTTCGCCGTCGTGCCCCCGCAAACCGCCCGCGCACCCGGGAACCGGCTGACGTGCAAAGCGAACTCCCTATCCAACATGCGATCCCGGGGAGGACCGACCGCTACCACCAGCCGGCGCGGAGTCCGAACCTTGGCCACGCACACCGTGGTATCGTCTCCGGGTTTTCCATCGTAGAGGTATCGACAGTGCTCGAGGATCGCCTGTGCGAGCCGTTCGGAGGACATTCCCGGTTCGATGACTCCCTCGAGGAATGACTCGAGCCCGTCCATCCCGAGCCCCAGGCGAAGCCGAGCACCTATCCCCGCGTGGACCACTCCATCGCTCACGCTGATGAGGAAGTCACCCCTTTGAACCCAAAAGTGCGCTTCCCGCACCTTCTGGTCCCCGTGCCCCACCTCCCGAACCGTGCGTTCCACCCGGACCGGACGACCCTCGCGCATGAGTATTATCGGCGGGGTATCGAATTCCGCCACGAATGCCTGTCCGGTATCGTCGATCTCCAGGGCTCCCAACGTGGCGTAGGCGATCTTTCTGACCTGGCAGACAGGGAGTGTCTTCCCGATGGTTTCCATCATGTCTTCTAGGCTCGCACCGGAACGAAGCATCTCGGACGCTATACTCGCCGTAAGCGTGGACAGGATATTGGCCTTCACACCGCTGCCCAGCCCGTCGGAGAGAACGCTGATGAGCGAGTTCGCGGTACGGGCATTGCGCACGGTATCGCCGCACAGTTCCTCACCGTACTTGGCCATGGAAGCCACGCTGCTCTCGACGAACAGGCTATTGTTCGGCTTGTGGGTCATTTTCGATCACCTGCATCAGGCTCGTGAGTAGCGTCTTCGTTTCGGCCGTGGTCTCGCCCATCAACCCGGCGATCTCCTGGGCGACCCTCATTTGCTTATCGATGACCTCTTGGGCTCTGAGAATGGATTCCTTGCGCAGGGTGACCAGCTCTCGCCTGTGCTTTTCCTCCTGGCTGACGTCGACCAGTATCCCGATCACCATGTCCTGATCCTCTACGTAGAAGATGTATTCTTTCGTCTTGCGATTGTACGAAGGGTACTCGCCCTCGACTATGGACATCTCCCCGGTCTGCAGTACCCTGCGAAAGTGCTTGGGATCTATGAGATAACCGAGTTTCTTGCCCTTCATCTGATCCGTGCGGCAGTAGAACATGCGCTCGATGGCCGGGTTAATGCTGACGATCCTGAGGTCGCGATCGGCGACGATGATGCCGCTGGGCATTTCGTGCATGATCACGCTGGCCATGGATTCGGCACGCTTCCTCATGTAGGGAATGCACATCTCCACCTCGGCCGCACCGCGGAATACGGCGACGGCCTTTTCCCGGCAGGAATCGTAACCGCAAGCCCCGCAGTTGAGATGATCCTCGGGATCATCCTTGCCCATCTTCGAGAGTATTTCGTCCAACTCGTCCTCGGACGGATCGACCAATAGACCCGGCCTCGCGCGGTAGCGACGCTTCATATCCCGGGCATCTCCGACGGCTGGGGCTTCTTCCTCGCCCCCCTCCTCCCGGTACCAGTCCCACACCCGATCGCGTCGGGCTTGCAAAGGATTGCTGTCGACGTCTATATATGGTCCTCCGATGCACCCATCGCGGCAGGCCATCAGTTCGGCGAGCCGGGCGCCATCGCCACCGTGGGCCACCTCCCGGAGGAAATCCAGGCACTCTCTCACGCCACTTACGACCTCGAATGAGCCCCGGAGCATGTTCATCATGGACACATCTATGTCTGCCGTTTGGAGCAATCCGCCTTCTAGTGGGAAGAGCCTGGCCGTAGCCGGTGCCACCGCAGCCCCGGGGAGAGAGCCCTCGTGCCCGGCGAGGTCGATATCGTTTCGTTCCAGGAGTTCGGCGAGTTCATCGAAAGTCAAAGCGGCATCCACGGACTCCGAGTGGGTGGGCAACGCCATCTCGTGCTTCTTGGCGACGCAAGGGCCGATGAACACCACCCGGACATTCCCGCCGTGCTGACGCTTAATCATTCGACCGTGGGCCACCATGGGGGAAACCACGTCCGCCAGCAATTCTATCCACTCGGGGAAATGCGTTTCCACCAGGGATACCACCGCGGGACAGCTACTGGTTACGACCGGAAATGGCCCCCCGGATTCCATCCGCGACTGCATCTCGGCGACGTGTGCCCGGGCGACGCTTTCGGCGGCCAGTGCGGTTTCTTGGACGTCATAAAAGCCGAGATTCATGAGAATTCCGGAGAGATCCTCGAACTGCCCGGGCCACCGGGCGGCGAAGGACGGAGCAACGCTGGCCACCACCGGGAGTCCACCGCGCAGGAAAGCCTCCACCCTGGGCAGGTGTGGTTCAGCCCTCTTTGCGTCCTGGGGGCACACGTTGATGCACGCACCATCGTGTATGCACAGTTCGTCCCAAACCTGGGCCTTACCGCCCACGACCTTGATCGCCTTGATCGGACAGTGGCGGACGCACTTGTAGCAATCCTTGCAGCGCGCATCGCTGGTTGCAATAACCCCCATGGGTAAACCTACCCTTCCAACCGGGGAACAATATGCGCGTCCACGAAGTCATCCATGGCCTCGTGCGCCACGCTCCCCAGAATCTCGTTTCCGACCTTGACGTTGGGTCCGTCTATACAGTGCCCCAGGCAAAACTCGGCCCTGAGGTCGACGAGGGCGTCCAGATTTCGCGATCGGATGGCCTCCTGCAGTTCGTCGATGATCCTCCGCGAATTCCTCACGTGACAAGAGCTTCCGACACACACCGAAACGCTGAGCAAGACCGGCACCTCCGTACTTGTGAAATATTTCTCAAACCCACTGTAACCCGCCCAGGCCGCGGGCGCAACCCCTTTTCGTGAAATTTTTCGCATTTCGTTCTTCATTCCGAATTCGCGGCTTATGTGGCGCCCATATCGGTTTGTTCACCACCGTGGGCCATCTCACACCCTTATCCTTCATACGGACCCAATGGCTGGATCCGCTCCGCGGATGCCGCGCACGAGACTGCGGAGTGAGTTTGATGGCCTCCCCCGCCTCGGGATATGCTATACGCACCCTCGTCGGTTTCGAGGAATGCGCGCAAGCCATTTCAACTCCAAAGGATCGTCCGGCGCCATGCCCTCGAGGGATCGATGGGAACAACCCCGAAGGGTGATGGCCTGTAGGTCTCAAGTGAATCTCGGAATCCCGGGAGGCTGGATCTTGAGTGATCTACTGAAGCATGTGATCGTAGGTGACGCGATAGGAGTACTGCTGAGCGGCTCCGACGGCAAGGCCAGCAACATCGGCACCGCCTTTGCCCTGGGGGTGGCATCCCACGCAGTGATGGATACCGCAGAGCCCGATTTCACCGTAAATTGGTTCAACTCCCAAGAATTCGGACTGGCGGGTCCGTTCATCGCCTTTCAAGCCGGGGGACTGGTTTTCGTATTCAAGATGCTCTTGGCCGAGACCCGCGGCGATCCCAAGGCCTTTAGGCTGCGCATAGCGGCCATCGTCGGCAGTGTCATCCCCGACGTCATCGACGGAGTATACTCCGTCATAAACCCCCACGCCTGGTACGCCGGACAGTTACTCCTCCCGTGGCACAATCGAACCTGGCAGGTTAACCCCATGCCCTGGTGGGCCACGACGATCCTGAGCTTGGCCCTGTTGATGGTCCGATACCTGTCCGGATACATTCCGAAGGCTTTTCGCCTACTCTGGACGCGAATAAGCGGTGTGGTGAGATCTTGATGATGAGCATTGGCGGAGTTCATCGGTGCAAAGGAAACACCCGGAGACTTGATCGGTCGGCATCCATCATTTCGGGATTCTTCCCGAGCGCATTGGATTGTAGACTCGCACTGATTCCCGCGGCGGTCCTTCCCGGCGATGGGGGAAAGAGTATGGAGGGATCTCTATGATGGACACGCGCGAGTGGATTCCGAGGGTGCGAAAGCGGGGAGGGTGGGCCGAGTTGCACTCCGCGAGACGGGTGGCGATATGGACACTCATCATCGTTATGGTGTTTGTGCTCGGCAGGGCTCTGGTGGTTCATCTTCGCCCCCAGGTGATGCCCGAGGATCGCGCGTCTTTGCAAAACCTAGAAGACGAAGTCGATCACGCCCTCCGTCATATCGGGGATCGGGTGGAGCACGCCTACACCGCCCGGATAGAGGGGGAGGGAGATGTGCTGCATCTTTGGCATCTGCCCGAAGAGGCCGGCGACGACATTGAACTGCACGAGGAAGAGTTACGCGAAACCAGGTTCTTCGTGGACGATCGGGGCGATCTGGTGGCCAAAAGCGATGACGAGACCAGGATACTGGCGCGCCGTATCGAGCATGTACACTTTCACCTCGTAGATGCGGGGCACATCGGAATGATAATGACCGCCCGGGACGACGCGGAATTCATAGAGGCGCGACACCTCGCGCCCCTTCGACAGGAGGCCGAAGATCCGTGAGCAGTATCCCGATCGTCGCGGGAGTCATCGCCACCCTCGGTCCCCAAATGCTGTATGATGTTGGTGGTCCGTGAGCGGTGGGCTGAGGACTTGACCGCGTTGCCGCCGCGACGAGACGAGCACAGCCAATTGCCGACCAGGACCGGCCGAAGTTGATCCCATCTCGAACGGATAGGAAATCCATGAATATCGATAGGTTCGCCGAGTGCGCCAATCGAATAGTGGATGAAGAGGTCCCCGAACCCATACTGCGAGACCTGAACCTCGGTATCGTCATCGCAGAGGAGGAGAAAGCCGGGGGCGGTAACTCCTACGTCCTCGGCCAATACTCCGTCAGTTCGATGGGGCGATCGGTCGTCCTATTCTACGGTTCCTTTCGCGCCCTGTATTCGGGTGAACCCGAGGAGTCGTGGGAGCGCCGGATCCGAAATACCATAAAGCACGAACTGCGGCACCACGTGGAATCGCTGGCCGGGGACGAACAGTTGGCCCGACAAGAACGGCGGAATCGGGGTCGCCGGAAACGGCGAAAGCCGGGGAAGGCCCGGACAAGACCAACCCTCCTATCCTCGATCCTGCAACGGATTGCCGGCTGGTTCCGACGGATGGGGATATCGTCGGACTGACAGCGACCCCGGGGTTGGGATGGGCCGCTCCAAGTGCGATAATCACCGGATGAAACGCGATGGCTCCGCAGAGCCTCCCCACCCTGCTCCGTCGCACCTCGCCGCGGAAAGCCATCGAGCCGAGATCGTCTTCTCAATACCGGCAAACGCGAGCCGAAAGGGGTAATTGTCTTGCTGGATGATAATTCGCGGGGGCCCTGGATCAGAAACCTGGCCACCGAACTGCATCACTCCGAGTCGGGAATCGAGGGCGCCATCCGCCTGCTGGACCGGGGCAATACGCTACCTTTCATCGCGCGCTATCGCAAGGAAGCCACCGAAGAGATGGATGAGACGAAGCTTCGTAGCTTGGTCCGCCACTACGAGTATCTTAAACGCGTGGATGCCCGCCGATCCGAAATCCTGGGTTCCCTGAAGAATCAAGAGTCCCTCACCGATCGGCTCGAGAAAGACATCAAAGAGGCGGATACCCTCCAGCGGCTCGAGGATCTTTATAGACCGTTTCGCCCCAAGAGAAAGACGAGGGCGAGCGACGCGCGAGCGCGGGGACTGGAACCCCTGGCCCAGGGTATGCTGCGGGGAGAGGA
>SLGS01000155.1 GCA_007136565.1 Clostridia bacterium
CGGCCGGGTCCACTACGTCGACGAGGACGGAATCCTGGTGGGTACCGGTTCCGGGCTGCTGCGTATCCTCCGGCTGAAACTTGAGGGCAAGAGGGAAGTTGGCGTTGAAGAGTTCGTCCATGGGTATGATATTCGGCGAGGTGAGTCCCTCGGGGGGAGTGAATGATGTGAGCAAGGACCAAACCGTCGGCGGACCCGACGACATCCGCGTCCTTTCGGATGGTCGTCGCAAACGCATCTTCGTCCAACTCGCCGCCGCAGCGGCGGTCATAATCGCCGGGCTCCTTATGATGGTAGCCTACCTCCTGGTGACGAGAACCGAAATCGTCAGGAGTGCTCTGGTCTTCATCCTCCAGGCCGGGACCGCCACTTTCCTCGGGATCGCCATCATATCCCTCGGCGCCATCGTGATCCTAATCGCCACGGGTATCCACTCGGGGTATTGGGAGAGGGTAGTGAGGCCCTTCGTCGTCAGACTGATGCTGCCCCTGGCCGTGGTGGTCGGAAGATTCATAGGGATAAGCAGGGATGAAGTGCAGGGGTCCTTCCTGTCGGTCAACAATGCCCTGATAGGCGGGAGGGGGCGCGTACCCCTGGAGTCCTCGGAGATTCTCGTCCTGCTACCCCGATGTCTGCAATGGGCCGATTGCCCCTACAAGGTCAGCCAGGAGGTTCATCAGTGCCGCCGATGCGGTAGATGTGCCATCTCCGACATCGTCGAAGAGACGGACGCGCTGGGGGTTGCCACCTTCGTTTCCACCGGGGGGACGCAGGCCCGCAGATTGGTTAAGGAACGCAGACCGAAGGTGATCGTGGCGGTGGCCTGTGAACGGGAGCTGACGGAGGGTATCCGGGACGTCGGGAACATCCCGGTGGTAGCCGTCATCAATGACCGCCCCGAGGGCCCCTGTTTCAATACGGACGTCGATGCCGGCTGCGTTACCCTCGCCATCAAGGAACTGATCGCGGAAGGAGTTGAACTCGAGGATGCTTCTGTTTGACCCAATGTATTTCATCCTGATCCTTCCGGCTTTGCTCCTGGCTTCCTGGGCTCAATCCAAGGTAAAGGGAGCCTTTGCGAAGAACTCCAATATCCGCTCCTCCCGCAACGTCTCCGGAGCCGAAGTCGCCAGGAACTTGTTGGATCGAGCCGGCCTTCGGGAAGTCGCCGTCGAGCCGCTGAACACCGGGGGGCTGGGAGACCATTACGACCCGCGCCATAGGACCATCAGGCTGTCCCCGGACGTCTACGGCGGCACGTCCCTCGCGGCGTTGGGCGTAGCGGCGCACGAGGCCGGGCACGCCCTGCAGCACGCGGGAGGATACTTTTGGCTCGGGATACGCAATGCCATAATCCCGGTGAGCCAGTTCGGATCCCGGCTGGCCTTTCCGCTCTTTTTCGTGGGGTTATTGTTCCAAGGGGAAATGCTGATGACCATCGGCATCGCCTTCTTCGCGCTGGCGGTGGGCTTTCAACTCATCACCCTCCCCGTCGAGTACAACGCATCCAGCAGAGCCATCGGGTTGCTCGAGTCGGAAGGTTTCGTCACGTCCTCGGAGATCCCCGCAGTGCGAGAGGTCCTCGATGCGGCTGCCCTAACCTACCTCGCCGCCGCCCTGATGGCGGTAATGCAGTTGATTTATCTCTTAACACTCAGGGGGAGACGCCGCTGAGCCCTCCAGATCCGCGCAAACTTGCCCTCGATGTACTCCTGCGCGTAGAGCGCGGAGGATGGGCGACGGAGATACTCCAAAGCAGGTTGGAGCGCGGGGACTTCGATCCCCGTTCCGCCGCCCTGGCAACGGAACTGACCTCGGGAACCCTGAGATATCGACTACGCCTGGACTACATTATCGCCAAATTCATTCCTCGGACCCTGGATTCCCTCGATCCCGAGGTTAGGAACGTGCTCCGACTCGGCACCTACCAGATCGGTTTCACCCGCATTCCCGAATACGCAGCCTGCAGCAGCTCGGTGGACCTCATGAAACGAATCGGTTTGCATCGGGCCGCCGGCTTCGTCAACGGAGTACTGCGCAACATCGCCCGGGGGATGGATTCCGTAGAATACCCGGACCCGGACCGGGATCCCGTATCCTGGATATCCGTCACGGAGAGCCATCCGGCCTGGATGGTACGCTGGTCCATGAAACGCCTCGGCTTCGAGGAAACCTTGGCGTGGTGTCGCGCCAACAACCAGCGGCCGGAACCCACGTTGCGGGTGAATCGGTTGATCGCTGAGCCATCGGATTTCGACCCCGGGGATTTCACCCCCTGTCGCTACGCACCCGACGGATTGATCTATCGCGGCGGCGGTAACCCGGCCGACCGGGAAGAGTATCGCATGGGCCATTACACAATCCAGTCGGAGGCCTCGCAGCTGGTGACCCTGGCGGGCGGCGCCGAACCCGGTTGGAAAATGATGGATGGATGTGCCGGTAGGGGAGGTAAGGCGACCTATCTTGCGGAGCTCTCCGGGGATCGGGGAGAGATCCTGGCTGTCGATCCCTATGAAGACAAGCTTCGAGCACTCCAGGCCCAATGCAGGAGACTGGGACTGAGATCAATACACACCATCGTGTCCGATCTGCAAGAACTGGACGCAATCCCGGGATCGCGGGATCTCGTTCTCCTCGATGTGCCCTGCAGCGGACTGGGAACCATCGGGAGAGAGGCGGATGCTCGGTGGCACAAGACTCCCGAGATGCTATCGGAACTACCGCCGCTCCAGGGACAATTGCTGGATGCGGGCGCCCAGTGGGTCCGTAGCGGTGGTTACCTGGTTTACACGACTTGTTCCGTCGCCCCCGAGGAAAACGAAAGGGTGGTCGAGAACTTCCTATCGTTATCGGGGGAATTCGCATACGCCGAAACCGCACCTACCTTGCCCGGATGGAGCCGGGGGCAAATGCACCTATTGCCCCACGTTCACGGGACGGATGGTGCATTCGCAGCCGTCTTGAGGAGGCGATGAACTTGGATAAGAAGCCCCTCCTCGGTTTGAGCATCGAGGAGTTAGAGGACCTGATGCGAAGCCGTGGAATGGCCGGCTTCCGCGGTCGACAGCTGGCCCGGTGGATCTACCTTCGCCGTGTCGAAGACTTCTCGAGCATGACCGATTTGCCGACGAAACTTCGGGATGAACTGCCAGAAGATCATTCCGTAACCGGCGTCCGTAGGCTGGGGACCTGGGTGGGTTCGGGAGGAGCCGCGACGAAACACCTGGTGGGACTCTCCGACGGTGCCGCCGTCGAGGCCGTCGTCATGAGGTACAGCTACGGATCTAGCATTTGCCTTTCGACCCAGGTGGGCTGCGCCTACGCATGTCCCTTCTGCGCCTCGGGGGCCGAGGGCCTGGTCCGCGATCTAACCGTCGAGGAGATCCTCGGCCAGTGGTTCATCGCGCAACGCCATCTCGACGAACGAAATGAACGGATTTCCCGGCTCGTCTACATGGGCAGCGGGGAACCCCTTGCCAATTACGATGCGGTGTTGAGATCCATGCGGTTATTCCACTCGGAAGAGGGGCCCGGGATCGGTTATCGGCGAATGACCCTTTCGACGGTCGGCGTGGTTCCCGGGATCGAGAAGCTGTCGGCGGAGGGTATACCGATAACCCTGGCCGTATCCTTGCACGCACCCAACGACTACCTTCGGGATCGATTGGTGCCCGCTAACCGCAGTTATCCCCTGGGGGAAGTGTTGGATGCGGCATCGAAATATGCGGCGGACACCGGGCGAAGGCTCACCTTTGAGTATGCTATGATAAAGGGCGTCAACGATCACCCGGACCTGGCGAGGGAACTCGCCATCCTATTGGCGGATATACCCTGTCATGTCAATCTCATACCTTTCAACGCCGTCGACGGTTGCGAGTGGATACCGTCCGACCCCGAAAGGATCGAGGAATTCGAAGCAATTCTCGGGCGAATGGGAATAGGGGCCACGGTGCGTCGCCCCCTCGGACACGATATCGAGGGCGCCTGTGGACAGTTGAAGAGGCGACACGGGGAGGTTTGACATGGAGCCCGAAACGGGTTTTCTCGGGGCGTGGAGCGCCACTTGCTCCGCGGAATCGAGGGATGTAAACGAGGATGCATACGTTCTTCGCGCCCTCGGCGGCGATGGTAAGACCATGCTCGCGGCCGTGGCCGACGGAATGGGCGGCCATTTGGCCGGGGAGGTAGCCAGCCGCCTGGCGCTACACACCCTCTCGCGGAAGCTGGATGGAGCCGAGGACTTCGGGTCCGAAACCGACATGGGCCATATCCTCCAGGACGCGGTGGCCAAGGCCAACGAAGAGGTATTGAGAGCGGCGAGAAGCCGGGGAGAGTGGAAGGGCATGGGCACTACACTCACCGCGGCCCTGGTTGCCGATCACGCCTTTGCGATATGCCACGTGGGGGACAGCAGGGCCTACTGGTATTCACGCCATTTTTCCGACCTCGTGATACTGACCCGGGATCATAGCCTCTCCGCCGAAGCGTCGGGCGACCCTTCGTCTACGTCGGGCGGGGTTCTGACCCGGGCTCTGGGTGTCACCGAGTCCCTCAACATCGATTCATCGCACGGTCTCGCCAAGACGGGGGATCGATTGCTGCTTTGTACCGACGGGGTCACGCGAAGTCTCGATCGAAACGATATCCACGAGGTGATGGCGGGGGACGACCCGCGGATGATTCCCGAATCCCTCGTCGGATTGGCGAAGGCCCGCGGGTCCAGGGATGATGCGACGGCAGTGCTTTTGGCCTGGATGGACATCGGGGAGGAGAAAGATCTTGATCGGTAGGATTCTTGGTGACCGCTACGAGATAGTCGAAAGACTGGGATCGGGCGGAATGTCCGTAGTATACCGGGCGCACTGCTCCTATCTGCATCGCGATGTGGCGGTCAAGGTCCTGCACGGACAGCTGGCGCAGGATGAAGAATTCCTCGACCACTTCCGCAGGGAGGCCTGGGCCGCCGCTCGGCTCAGCCATCCCAATATCGTCGGGATCTACGACGTGGGGGAAGAGCCCGGGGAAGATCTCTATTACATAGTCATGGAGCATGTACCCGGACCCAGCCTGGCGGGACTGCTGGCGGAGGAACGAGTCATATCCGTCGAGCGAGCGGTAGGGATCGGGGTGGAAATCCTCAAGGCCCTCAACTTCGCCCATCGCAAGGGCGTAGTCCACAGGGATATCAAGCCCGACAACATAATCATCGACGATGCCGGTCGGGTTAAGGTTGCCGACTTCGGGATAGCCCGCGCCGCCGACACGGGCACTATCGTAGCTGGTAAGTCCATCATCGGATCCGCCCGGTACATGGCCCCGGAGCAGGCGAAGGGATCCTACACCGACGCCAGGGCCGACCTCTATAGTGTCGGCGTCGTACTCTACGAGTTACTGACCGGTTCGGTGCCCTTCGACGGCGACGG
This sequence comes from Clostridia bacterium, assembly GCA_007136565.1. Lineage (GTDB taxonomy): Bacteria > Bacillota > Sulfobacillia > SLMV01 > SLMV01 > CSSED11-154. The sequence goes on from SLGS01000155.1 coordinate 5,424, forward strand.
TCCCGTCGAAATCGCCATGGCCCACGTGCAAAAGGATGTGCCGGATCCCAGGGAGCTCAATGATGCGATATCCGACGATTTGGCGTATCTCATCATGCGGGCCCTGGAAAAGGAACCCGGCCGACGTTACCCCACGGCGGAGGCCATGGGACGGGACCTGGTTTCCGTGGCCCGGGGTGAACCGCTTCGAAAGACGAGGCCGCGCCGCGATGACCGCACCCGCATACTCGACAATCCCGATCTCCCCTCGGAGTTCGTGACGACCGCCGGGGGCGGGGACGACTA
>SLGS01000113.1 GCA_007136565.1 Clostridia bacterium
AGACGGCCATGGAATCGGCGGAAATGATCTCCCCAGCGTAGCGCTCGGCCACGGACAAACCGACACCGGACTTACCGACCCCGGTCGCCCCGGTTATTACGACTATGGGCTCCCCCGCCGGCATCTCCCTATTTCCTCCTAAAGAGTCGCTCGATATCGTCTCGGGTTATGGCCAGCACCGTGGGACGTCCGTGGGGACAAACCCCCGGGGTGTCCAGATGCGACATTCGGGCGATCAAGCCGGTGACTTCCGCGGGACTCAACGCCTCACCAGCCTTGATGGATGCCCGACAAGACGCCAATGCCGCCGCCGCCCTGGCCGAGGTCGGCGTCGCAGAGGTATTCTCGGCTAGTCGTGACAGTACCTCTTCCAATGCGGCGGGCGAAGCCGGTTCTCCGGCCAAAATGGGCACGGCCCGGACCACCAAGGATTCGGGGCCGAACTCCTCCACCTCGAAACCCAGGGAAGTGAGCAAGTGCCCCCATTGGCCCCAGCATTCCATGGTGCGGGTTCCAACCTCCAAGACTGCGGGGGCGATCAACCTCTGAACCGGGGGGTCCCCTTGTTCGATGGCTTCCAAAGCAGCATCGTAGTAAAGTCTCTCGCAGGCAGCATGCTGGTCCACGAGATATAGTCCCCCGGGACCGCGCGCCACGATGTAGGAATCCAGTACTTGCCCCAGGGGCTCGAGGTGGTCGTAAACCCGGTTAACTCCGATTTGCCCCCTGCCGGGGAGGTATTCGTACTTCAGTTGTTCCGCTGCCATCGATGTGCCCTTGCCGCAATCCTCGGGAGCATCGGTCCGGTCCGCGGGAGATTCGTCTCGCTCACGCGGGAACTCCCAGCGGGTAACATTCATCGAAAGGAGTGCACCCTGGACCGCTCGATATAATCTGCCCGCCAGTTCGCGATCATCGTCAAACCTGACCCTTCGCTTGGTCGGGTGGACGTTTACATCTACGCGATCGTGCCTGACGTTGAAATCGACGATGGCCACCGGGTGTCGACCCGTGGGCGCAAATCCCTCGTAAGCCCTTTCCAGCACCGACTGGAAAGGGGGATGGGTTATGGCTCTACCGTGCAACAACAGGTATTGACGATCGCGCCGGGCCCGGGTTAGCTCCGGGGGGCCTACGAATCCCCGGATGATGGCGCTATCGCTGGAATGGAGTGGAAGTAGTTTCGTTGCGAATTCGGAGTCGAATAGTTCCGTAATGGCTTCCAGCAGTTCCCCCGATCCCGAGGTGAAGAGGAGTTCTCGATCCGATGATACCAGGCGAAAGGAGACGTGGGGATTGCCGAGGGCCAACTCTCGAAGCCTCGACGCTACGTGGGACGCTTCCGTCCCGGGTTTACCCAGCTGCCGTAATCTGACGGGGGTGTTGAAGAATAGGTCGGAGACCTCCACCACTGTGCCCTCCGGGCCGGTCCAGGGACTCACCGCACCGATGCGATCCCCTTCGGCGACCAGGCGGGCGCCCTCTATGGCGCCGGGTGCCCTCGACTTGATCTCCATCCGCGAGATCGAGGCTATGCTCGCCAGGGCTTCACCTCTGAACCCGAGGGTGGAAATCCGCCACAGGTCCTCTTCGTTCGTCAATTTGCTGGTGGCGTGGGGCTGCACTGCCAACAGCAAATCGCCCGAATCGATGCCCCGCCCGTCGTCGACCACCGATATCTTTTCCAGCCCTCCCCCCGCGATATTCACCCGTACCCGGGTGGCCCCGGCGTCGAGGGAGTTTTCCACCAGTTCCTTGACCACGGATGCCGGCCGCTCGACAATTTCTCCTGCGGCGATTCGATTGACCACGGATCGCGGCAGAACGCGTATCCTCTTCCCACGACTCATGTCTTATCGCCTCCACGACGATTGAACAGGGATCCCTGCTCCAGGCCGGCGACCCCCCTCATGGCTTCTAGATAGCCGGAATCTCCCACTTCCCCCATCACCTCGGGAAGGGCGCTCACCCTTTCCAGCCCATCGAGGATCTCCCGGGATCGGCCGATGGCCGAGGGTGGAAGGCCCGCCAATCTGGCGACGTGTATGCCGTAGCTTTCGTCCGATGGTCCGGGCACGACCTTCCTCAGGAAAACCACATCCTCCCCGTCTTCCCTGACCGCCACGGAACAATTGATGACTCCCTGGCAATAATCCGCCAGCCGGGTGAGCTCGTGATAATGGGTGGCAAACAGGGTTCGCGATCCCAGCCGGGGAGACAGCCTGAGGTATTCGCAGGTAGCCCACGCGATGCTTATTCCGTCGTAGGTACTGGTTCCACGACCGACTTCGTCCAGGATCACCAGGCTCCTGGGGGTAGCGTTGTTCAGTATATCCGCAACCTCGGTCATCTCCACCATGAAGGTGCTTCTGCCCCGCGTGAGATCGTCCGCCGCACCGATCCGCGTGAATATCTGGTCCACCCAGCCGATCCGGGCTTCTTTCGCCGGGACGAAGCAACCCATTTGGGCCATGATGGTTATCAATGCCACCTGGCGGAGGTACGTCGATTTTCCCGACATGTTGGGACCGGTTATGACCATGAAGGCGCGATTGAGGGAGTCGAGCTGACAATCGTTGGGCACGAAATCCTCTTCTGTACGTTCCAGCACGGGATGCCTGCCGGCGACCATGGACATGTCTCCCGAGTCATCCACGACGGGCCTGCAATAATCGTATCGCACCGCGGTCTCAGCCCAGCTCAAGTATACGTCCGATGTTGCCAAGACGTGGGAACTCTTCTGCAACCGGCGTCGCTGTCCGCCAACCCGGGCCCTCAGCTGCGTAAAGACCGCGTACTCGAGGTCCGCCAGGCGATCCTGGGCCCCCAGTATGTCGGCCTCCTTCTCCTTCAGCTCCGGCGTTATATAGCGTTCCGAGTTCACCAGGGTTTGTTTCCTGATGTACTCGTCGGGCACCAGTTCGCGGTTGGGATGGGTAACCTCTATGTAGTAGCCGAACACTTTGTTGTAACCGACCTTTAGGGACTTGATCCCGGTCCGCTCCCGCTCCCTCGTCTCCAGTCCGGCAACCCATTTCCGCCCCTCGGCGGCGCTGGACCTGAGCTCATCGATTTCCTCGTCGTATCCATCTCGGATCAAACCGCCGTCGGTCAGAGTCGCCGGGGGATCCTCGGATAGGGCGTGGCGAAGTTCCTCGCGCACATCCTCCAGGGGATCGAGGGCCTCGCCCAGGGCGCGCCAGGATCGATCATCACCGAGCACCTCGAGCACCTCCATGACGCGGGGTATCCTGCCCAACCCCTCCCTCAGGGCGACCATATCCCGGGCGTTCGCGGTCATGGCGCTGATACGGCCGACCAGTCTTTCTAGATCGGATACTCCGCCCAGGGCATTCGCCAGGGAATCGCGGGAGGTTGCGTCACCGATGAGACGTTCCACGGCGTCGAGGCGCTCGGATATCGCTTCGGGATCCTTGAGGGGGCGCTCCATCCAGCGTCGCAATAGACGTCCCCCCATGGAAGTACGCGTCCGATCCAGTGCCTCGAGTAGTGTGCTCCCGCGCCGGTCGGCGAACAGTGGCTCGGTCAACTCGAGTGTACGGCGGGCGACGGGGTCCAGGATCAAGTAGTCACCGAGGTCGTAAGTACGAAGGCCGGTTATCGCTTCGGGTGGCCCCCCCGCGATCTCGGAAAGATACGCCAGGAGAGCTCCCGCCGCCCGGACGGCCTGGGTTTGTCCCTCGCAGCCGTAACCCGCGAGATCATTGGTTCCGAAGTGCCCGGTTAGGGTCCGTCGGGCCACCGCTTCTTCGAATTTGCGGACCTCACCCCGTAGGACGCTCAACGCCCCCAGGGATTGCATTTCCGATGCCAGGCCTTCGTCCTTGGAAGCGGGATCTACCAGGCATTCACGCGGTCCGAGCCTGGCGAACTCCCCGAGGATCAGGTCCCGGGAGCCCTCGCCCTCGGCCTGCACGCAGGCGAAATATCCGGTGGAGATATCTGCTACCGCCATGCCGTAACCCTCGGCGCCGACGGCCACCGCGGCCGCGAAATTGTCGCGCCTGCTGCCCATGACGCCCGAGTCCAGGCGGGTTCCGGGTGTGATGACCCGGATCACGCGGCGTTCCACCAGGCCCTTGGCCTTGGGATCACCGATCTGTTCGCAAATGGCGACCCTCTCCCCCGCGTCCAGCAACGGCTTGATGTATCCCTCGGCCGCATGATGGGGTACCCCCGCCATGGGAACGCGGACGCCATTTCCTCCGTCCCGGGACGTGAGGGTAATATCGAGAATCCCGGCGGCCCTTTCGGCATCCTCGAAGAACATCTCGTAGAAGTCTCCCATCCGGAAGAACAGGATATCTCCGGGGTGCTCCCCTTTGATCTCGAGAAACTGCTTCATCATGGGGGTGGTTACTTGGTCTTTGATATCCAACGGTACCCTCCCAGATCCGCGGGCCGAGATATGCTTCCGCCGTGGAATTCTTCATGCTATTGTACAGTAAAGATCGGTCCATCGCTAATTCTCGGGAGGCCCACGTTGTCCATCGAGATGCTCCTGTTCCTAAATCGATTCTTCCCCCTCCCCCGACACCCCTTCAATCTCGAAACGTCGGGGCACGAAAGTTACGCCGAATGGCAGTTCACCATGGGCGAAAAAACCGTGCAGTTCTTCCTGGATTACACTAGTATCGAGGATATGTTTTCCCGGCGGCGCGTGTTGGACGTGGGATCCGGCGCCGGAGGCAAAACCTGCTACTACGCGTCCCGGGGCGCCGACGAGGTGTGGGGCGTGGACGCGGTCGAGGCATACCGCCATCAAGCCACCTCCTTCGCCCGTGCTAAAGGCCTGGATGAAATCGTTCGATTCACCACAGCCGATGCTTCGGATCTACCCTTCGAAGACGGATACTTCGATACCGTGATAATGAACGACACCTTCGAACACCTGGCGCATCCGGAAGAAGTACTGGATGAGTGCCGGAGGGTCCTGGCCGAGGGCGGAAGGATATTCATCAATTTCCCGCCCTACTACCACCCGTACGGGGCCCACCTGACCGACGTCATCGGCATCCCCTGGGTCCACGTATTCTTCTCCGAAAAGACGATGGTCCGGGCATATCGCCGGCTGGTTCGCGGCCTCCCGGACGAAGAGCACCGCCTGGCACTTCGGTTCGGATCGCCCGACAGCGACACCCTGGCTTACTTGAATGGAATGACCGCCGCACGATTTCGCCGCATCATCGGCCGATCGGGATTGAGGATACTTCACCACAGGGAATATCCCCTCCGGCGCATCCTGTCTCCCCTGGCCCATATCCCCGGGCTCCGCGAGGGATTCTTGCGAATGGTAGTGGGAGTACTATCGCACCCGGAGAACCCCTAGTCCAGCAAGCGACCACGCAGCTGAAAGGTTTGGGCATCGGTAATCTCGACGCGACGAAACTCGTGCCTGAGCCCCTCCGGTCCCTCGACCAATACCAACTGATTGGTAGATGTGCGCGCCCGATAGACCCCGGGATGACTGGGCGAAGGATCCTCCATCAGAACCTCGAACACCCGGCCCACCCGGGACCGGTTTCTTTCGAGTCCGATCTCGTACTGAAGGGCGTTCAACCGATGGAGGCGATCCTTCTTGACATCATCGGGCACCTGTTCCGAGTAACTGGCCGCCGCAGTTCCCGGACGAGGCGAGTAGGCGAAAGAAAACGCTCCGTCGAATCTCACCCTGCGAAACAGATCCATCGTATCCCGAAAATCCTCTTCGTTCTCAGAGGGGAAACCTACGATCACGTCCGTCGTTATCGAAGCCTGGGGCAACCGTCGACGAATGTAGCCGGTCAGGTCCAGGTAGTGTTCCCTATCGTAGCCCCTCCTCATTTTCTCGAGGATCCTGTCGCTTCCGCTTTGAACCGGCAGGTGGAAATGATCGCACACCTTATCCAAAGAGACGACAGTGTCGACCATTTTGCGATCGAAGTCCCTCGGGTGCGAGGTCGTATATCTGATCCACTTCAGATCGGGGACCTCCGAGATCGACTCGAGCAGGCGGGGAAAGGATACACCCCCTCCGAGATCTTTACCGTAAGAGTTGACGTTTTGTCCCAGGAGGGTGATCTCGCGCACACCATCTTCGACCAATTCTTCCACTTCATCGAAAATGTCCCGCGGATCCCGGCTCCTTTCGACGCCCCGGACGAAGGGTACCACGCAGTAGGAGCAGAAATTCTCGCACCCGTAAATTATCGGAACCCACGCCTTCACGCCGGCGGTCCTGCGCCTGGGCAATCCCTCGGGCCGACGGGCGTCCCGATCCCCCACATCCACCAGGGGGGATTCCCCGGCGCGCACCCTACCGAGGAGTTCTGGCACGCGATGGATATCCCCGGTGCCGAAGATCAAATCGACATGTGGAGCGCGATGGAGTATGCGTTCGGCCGCACCCTCTTCGACGGGTACGCACCCGCCGATGGCCAGTATCACGTTGGGATTCCTGTACTTGTGAATCTTGAGCCTTCCCAATTCGCCGAGCACTCTATCCTCGGCGGTTTGTCTCACAGCACAGGTATTGAGCAAGATTACGTCCGCGCCCTCGGGCGTCTCGGACGCGGCGTATCCTACGCTTTCCAGGATGCCCGCCAATACTTCGGAATCGTGCTCGTTCATTTGGCAACCGTAAGTCTGTATATAAAAGTACTCCACCGATCCGTTTCCCCGTTGATCCATGGGCACGATACCCCTTTCACGCGAGTCTACTCTGCTCATTCTAGCAGTCCCTCCGAAGACATTCATCTTGTCGCAATCGGATGTTTTGTGACAAGCTCAGTGCGATCAAATCCCCTGCGAGGTGCTGATTACATTGCCAGAGGAATCCATTGTCGTCGTCGAGCGCAGATTCCTTCCCGAACGGGCGGAGTTCAACGGCGTTAGACGCGGAGCGAAACCCTTTCTCTCGGCGTTGGCGCAACACTGGTTCGCTGCCCCCCGCTCCGAAGCGGAATCGCGCGTCGATTGGAAGCAACCAATACCCTACATAGTCCTGCGAAAGAACGAAGCCATATTCGCCACGGTGCGAAGTTCCGACGGCCGGGAAGCCCGCCTCAGGAACATGACGTCCGTCGGCATTGGAGGACACCTGCGACCCGGTGATAGAGATTCCTTTCGCGAGCTGTTATTGGATAATGCCCATCGTGAGTTGACCGAAGAGCTGGTAGTCAATCCCACTCCCTCCACCGAGGAACTTGCTTCTCGCCTGGAGTTCATCGGCGTCATCAACGACGAATCGAACGAGGTAGGTCGCTGTCACCTGGGTTTTCTCTACGTCCTGGACCTGGAGGAATCGGAGACGGTGGACATACGCGAGGTCGACAATCTTTCGGGAGGATTTCAACGCCCCGAGGACATTCCCCGGGGCGCGAGCACCGAAACCTGGTCGACCCTGGCACTCGCCCTGCTCGAGGAGTCGAACGTGGATGCTGAGTGAGGCCGGGCTAGAACGCCTTTGGCGAGAAATCTACGATTTAACCGGCGAGATCACTCCGCTGCATTCGGATTGCGGGGAGCTTTGCGACTCCATATGCTGCCAGGATTGGGAGGAGGGGGTCGGGATATACTTGTATCCCGGCGAAGAGATATTGCTATCCGGGGAGTCCTGGCTCCGGCGAACGTGGCACGATACCCGAAACTACACCTTCCCCACCGCCTGGGACCGCGGAGCGTGGTTCGTGACCTGTGATGCCCGTTGCCCCAGGGAAATGCGCCCCTTCGGATGCCGCACGTTCCCCCTTACGGCCGACATGAGCGAGGATGGATCGTGGAGGTTAATCCTGGACCCCAACGGCCTGCCCATTTGCCCCCTCATCAAGACAGACGCCCGCTTCCAGCTCCGGGCGTCCTTTAGGAACACCATGAAGATCGCATGGCGAAAGCTGCTGACGGTGGAGGCCATACGCAACGATGTCCTCGCCTCTTCAAGACGACGCAGGATGCGATACCCGCAGGAGTACTGATATCGCCCCACGATAGAGAAACCGGGGCGGGATCCCTCATCCCGCCCCGATTAGATGTGGAGTTAGTCCTTCAGGGTTATCTTGACGTCGAGTGCTGCAACTCCATCCGGATACGCGAAGAACGGATTAATATCCAGTTCCTGGATCTCGGGGAAGTCGCGGGCCAGTTGCGCTATGCGCCCGACGGTCTCCTTGACGGCATCGATGTCCTTGGGCTCGTCGCCCCTGTAACCCTTGAGGAGTTCGAAGGCCCGGGTACTCTCGATCATTTCGTCGAGGTCTACGTCGGTGAGACCGTGAGCGACTCGGAAGGACACATCCTTCATCAGATCGACGAAGATGCCACCCATGCCGAACATCAGGAGTGGACCGAAGACCGGATCGGTGGAAAGTCCCACGATCAGTTCCTCGCCCTTGGGGAACATCTTCTGGACCTCGACGCCGTAGACCTTGGCGTCGGGCTCTTTGTCCGCCGCTGCGCGAGTGATATCCTCGTAGGCTCGCTCGACGGAAGCCCGGTCATCCAGGCCGAGAACGACTCCACCGATATCCGTCTTGTGAATGATCTCGGGTGAAGCCACCTTGAGCACCACGGGGTATCCCATGCCTTCGGCCATCTCCCCGGCATCTTCGGCAGAGGTGGCGAGTTCGGACGGTGTAGTACCGATGCCGTAGGCCTTGGCAACCGCCATGGCTTCGGGACCCAGGAGGATGCGCCTGCCGGTGTTCTTCACCTCGTCGAAGATCCTGCGCACCTCGGCCTTGTCTCCGTCGTAGGTTAGCTCCTCGGCGTCCTTGAGGGTATCCTTGCGCGCACCGTACTCCACCAGGCCCTGCAGGCAGGCCACCGCTCCCTCGGGGAACGCAAACGCGGGTATCCCGGCGGCGAATAGATCTCTCGTTGCCTGCTTCACACTGGATCCACCGGTGAAAGAAGCGATTATGGGCTTTTCGGGATACTTCTCGTGGAAGCCCTTGATGTCCGCAGCGGTTTCCTCGGGATCGGTGAACGCGGTGGGGCAAAGCAGGATCAGGGCCATGTCCACGTTGGGATCCGCCAGGGAGTGCTCCAGGGCGTGGCGATAACGCTCCGGTCCGGCATCACCTATGACGTCGACCGGATTCTTGACACTGGCCATGGCCGGCAGGTTCTCCCGGAGAGTGTCCATGGTTTCGTTACTCAGGTCCGCCAGCTCGAGACCGGAAAGCTCCACGGCGTCGGTGGCTACCACGCCGGTTCCACCGGCATTGGTCACGATCGCTACGCGCTTACCATCCGGAACGGCCTGGTAGGCGAAGGCCATGGCCTTGGAAAACTGCTCCTCCATGGTCCGCGCACGCAGTACGCCGCTTTGACGGAAGGCGGCTTCGTAACCGGCATCGCTTCCCGCCAGTGCTCCGGTATGTGACGAGGCTGCCGCGGCGCCGGATTCGCTGACCCCGGCCTTCAAGACCAGGACGGGTTTCTTCAGGCTGGCCTTTTTCGCGGCTTCGAGGAACGCGGGGCCGTCTTCGATGCTCTCCAGGTAAAGGAGGATGACATCGGTCTCGGGGTCGTCGGCCGCATCAGAGATGAAATGGGCCTCGTTGAGGTCGGCCTTATTACCCATGCTGATAAACTTGCTGAAGCCCAACCCCTCTTCGAGACTCCAATCGAGAATGGCCAGGCACAGGGCACCCGACTGCGAAAAGAAGGCTATGTTTCCGGTGATCGGGTATACGCCGGAAAAGGACGCATTGATGGGGGTGTGCGTATCGATTACACCCAGGCAATTGGGGCCCATCATGTTCATGTCGTACTTTCGGCAAATCTCGACCAACTGGTTCTCGAGGGCGGCACCTTCCTCGCTGGCCTCTTTGAAGCCGGCGGTGATGACGACCACGCTGCCCACGCCCGCCTCGCCGCATTCTTCCATGGCGGCGGGTACGAAGGGTGCAGGAATACACATCACGGCCTGTTCCACCTCGCCGGGAATATCCGAAACGCTCGGGTAGCACTTCAGGCCCTCGATCTCCTCCGCCTTCGGGTTAACTGGATAAATCTCTCCGGGGAATCCACAACTGATCAGGTTCTTGACGACGGCGTTGCCCACCTTGCCCGGTGCATCCGAGGCTCCGACGACAGCGATGGCGTTCGGCTTGTACAGTGTTCTCAGGTCCGGCATTCATCCTCACCTTTCCGTGGAAGGATTCGATACGGGGTCAGCGGCCGAATAGGCGTGCGAAAAGGCCCTTCCGGCGCCGTCCTTCCCTAGCAGCCATCTCGTATCTCAGCTGCTGTATCTCTTTTTGTGTCTTGATGAGTGTCAGCATCAACTTGTCCCGGTCCTCCAGGCGACGTTTCTCCAGTCTCTCCAGCATCTCGAAAATCTCGGCGAGGGCAAGGGCGACATCGGGCAAATCGACGTCTTCATTTCCGGTAGAACCCGAGACGACGCAATCCTGGGATTCGGCCCCCAACTCCCCTCGGATTTCCTTTGGGGTGAATCCCTCTCGGCTCAGCCGGTGTATCCGCTCCAGGAGGGATACACCTGTGGCATCCAGGACCCGTTGCCCGTCTTCCTCCCTGACCGGGAGCAAATCCGAAAAAGATTCCAGGTAGCCGCGGAATAGATTCGGCCCGATCCCGAGGCGCTCACCCAGTTCCGGCAGCGACGTGCCCGGTTCCTTTTCGGATGCGTCGGACTCCGCAACCACAATTTCGCCCCCAGTTTCATCGGGTGTCATCGTCGGCAACCTCCCAAGTCCACCAAAAACCCACAATGCATTCTACCATTAGCCACACGGGTTGTCATGGATATCGGCACGGAATGCGAAATCAATCACAAGGCCCGTGGTCCGATCGAGCGAGTATATCCTCGGCCCAGCGGGCGGGAACGAAGATTTCGCCCAATCTGACCCCGTTGCGTCCGTGGAAATCCGATCCCCCCGAGGGCAGTAAGGCCCTGCGCCTCGCATGATCGAGGAGACACTTCATTTCCGCGGTGGAATGATCCGGATGCACTACTTCCACTCCCACAAGTCCACGGTCCACGAGATGGTCGATCAATGTCAACGGTTGGCGGTACAAAGCCGGGTGGGCCAGGACGGGCACTCCCCCCGCCGAGATCACGGCGGCTATACCCTCTTCTACTTCTATTCGCGACCTCGGCACGTAGGCGGGCCTGCCCGGCGCAATGAGATTCGCGAAGGCATCGCGAAAATCCTTCGAATAGCCTCGCTCCACCAGGGCGGCCGCTAGGTGCGGCCGACCCGGACTTCCCGAGCCCCCCATTTCGGCGGCCACATCTCGCCACCCCACTCGGATACCGAGATCCTCGAGGCGATGAAGCATAGCCTTCATACGTGCTACTCGATTGCTCCGGGCGGTGGCTAGCATCGCACCGAGGGAACTGTCGGCGACGTTGGCTCCGTAGGAAAGGAGATGTATCTCTCCGTCGTCCAGGCGCACTCCACTGCCCGTGGCGGCGAGGTCGGAATCTTCACCGGAGAGGTACAGCCCGAGCTCTACCCCGGGGAGTATTCTCATTCCCAGGGGGCGAGCCGACGTCCGCAGAGATGCCTCGTCCGCGACGGCGTCGTGATCGCAAAGGGATATCCAACTCAACCCCCTGGCCGCAGCCTCGCGCACCGCCCGCGGAGGATCGAGAACTCCGTCGGATACGGTGGTATGAATGTGAAGATCCGCCCGGCCCCCGGACTTCAAGCCGAGGGCCAGACCTCTTCGAATACCCTGAGGAAGTTACCTCCGAGGATGTCCTGGATATCGCCTTCGGAATATCCTCGGTCGACCAATCCCCGGGTAACATGGGGCAGCTTCGTGGCATTCTCCAACCCGTCGGGGGTATCGCCGATCCCGTCGAAGTCGCTACCCAGCCCCACGTGTTGGGGTCCCACCAGGTTGACTATGTGATCGATATGGTCGAGCACCATGTCCAAGGTGGCGCGCGGTGCACCTTCGGCGCCACGGGATCCCGAGAGCGGGTGGGCGGCGGAACCCAGTTCGGGATGGACGAAGTTGGGGGCGAAGTTCATCCCCATGACACCGCCACCTTTGGCCAGGGCCCGAATCTGTTCGTCCGTCAGGTTCCTCGGATGATCGCATACGGCCCGGGCATTGGAGTGGCTGGCCACGAAGGGCCGCGTCGAAACGTCTACCACGTCCCAAAATCCCGGATCTGAAAGGTGGGCGACGTCCACTACGACCCCGAGACGATCCATCTCGCGAACCGCCGCAACCCCCAGTTCAGTGAGCCCCCCACCCGTTCGGGCTTCGCCTATCCCATCGGCGAGGAGGTTCCTCTGGTTCCAGGTCAGGCCGATCACCCGGACGCCAAGCCTCGATAGCACCCTGAGGACACCGAGATCGCCCGAGATCGCCTCGGCACCCTCGATGGACATCACGCAGGCCAGTTTCCCCTCAGCCCGCAGCCTGTGTATGTCGGCCACGGTCTTCGCGTGGCCGGCGACGTCGGAATTCTCCTCGATCTCCCCGAAGAATGCGTCGGCCATCTGCATGAATCTCAAAAGTCCCCTGTCCGGCTTGAAATCCGGCTCGATGTAGTGCGCGAACAATTGCACATCGACGCCTCCACGGCGCAGCCTGGGGAAGTCAGCGTGCCCCTCTTCGGACTCTCGTCCGAGCTTCCTCTTCCCCTTGACCACCGAGATCAGGGTATCTATGTGTCCATCGACCACGATTGAATTGCGGTGCAGCTCTTCCCAACCAGCCAATCCCTCCACGTCCCTTCAAACTATAGCTATCGCTTCCGCGCCAGGGATACCCCTGCGGCGAAGGCCTTCGCGTTAGTGCGTCCCAGTTCGTCATCAGCTTCGGATAGGATCTCGGCCACGGTCTCGATGGGCACCACGGGTCTCAAGGTTAAGAATGCGCCCAGGGCCATCATGTTCATGCTCGTGTCTAAACCGAGTCGCCTGGCCTCGGAGATGAAGGGAAATCCCATCTCTCCTTGCCCCTGGACGGTTTTCGAATAGGTATCATCGTAGACCAGCAAACGTTCCCCGTCACCCGAATCCGCGTACATGCCCCTGGCCTGATCCGTGAGGGCCAAGATTCCCCAGGGTTTCATGGCCATGGGATAAGCGATGGGCTTGCCGGCCACGATAACCTCGGATTTCGAAAAGCCTCCCCGGCTCGCCACCCCGTAACTTTGTGTTTGCACCGTCCTGAGACCGTTGCGGGCCGCAGCCTCTCCGACGAGGCGCCCGAGAAAGACGAGTCCCTGGCCCCCGGATCCGGCCAATACTATCTCCCGGCGCTCTTCGAGGCGGGCTCCGTCGATGGCTCTCACTTTCATCGCCGCACACCTCCGGCCTCTTCTTGAATGGAAGCGTACCTCGAGGAGAAGTCCTCGCGATCGGTACGATGGAGCACGCCTATGGGGAAGCGCCCCTCTTTTTCGTCCGCGGGGAGATCGCGGAACCTGCTCTCGGGCATTCCCGATCTCTTCCAATGGTTCATCATGTCGACCGCGGAGGGCATCCTGTTACGTCGACCATAATGGACGGGACAAGACGACATGACCTCAACCAGGGAAAAGCCGGGATTCTTCAAGGCTTCATCGAGGACTCTATCCAAGACCCCAACGTGGTAGACCGTACTCCTGGCCACCAAGGAAGCGCCGGCGGCTATGGCCACATCGCACAAATCGAAGCCTTCCTCGGGATTCCCGTACACGGAGGTACTCGTAACCACTCCCGCCGGGGTCGTCGCGGAATACTGGCCACCGGTCATCCCGTAGTTGAGATTATTGGAGACGATGGCCGTAACCCCGATGTTCCTTCGCGCAGCGTGCAGGAAATGGTTTCCCCCGATGGTGGCGCAATCCCCGTCTCCCATGAGTGCCAGGACCGTCAAATCCGGATTGGCTCCCTTAACCCCCGAAGCGAAGGCCAGTGCCCGTCCGTGGGTCCCGTGAATCGAATTGGTCGCCAGGTAGTCGTCCGCCTTGCCAAAGCAACCTATTCCTGTGGTGGTCACGATTTCGTTCGGTGAAACCCCTCTCTTATCCAGGGCGCGGGCGAGGGCCGCGATGATTATGCCGTTACCGCATCCCGGGCACCAGAAGAGGGGAAATTTCTCCTCCAGGATATACTTTCTGTAGCCGCGGTTCACAAAACGACCTCCTCGATGAAAGACCGGAGTTCGTCCGGTTCGATGGGCTGTCCGTCGCTGCGATTGAACGCGTAACACGGGTAATCCGGACCCAGGGTCCTTTCGACCTCCCTGACCAACTGCCCCAGGTTCATCTCCGGAACGACGACCGGCGCCGAGCCCACCACCCGTCGGATCAGTTCCTCTGGAAACGGCCAGAGGCTACGAAGTTTGACAAGGGCGACTTCGCCCCCGCGAACGCCATCGATGGCTATCTGCTCGGCCGTTCTCGCCGTCGCTCCGTAAGCCAGCAGCACCAGGTCCGGCGCATCGGATCCGATGTATTCGTAATCGGTGATTCGATCGACGGATCCCTCGACCTTATCGTGGAGGCGGCGTATGTTCGCCGCCGCCGTGGCCGGATCCGCCGACGGATAACCCGTTTCGTCGTGTGCCGAGGAGTTGGCCCGGACTATGTAGTCCGATCCGAACGGCGGCAGGGGAACCGGCAGCCCGTCGGGACCATCAGAGTGCATGACGTATTCCGACGGTGTGACGCCCGGATCCCGCCGGGTTACGGGGGTCACCTCCCCGGGAACACCGAAGAGAACATCCTCTCTCATGTGGCCCACGATGGCATCGCTCAATACCAGGACGGGATGCCGCAATTCCTCGGCAATATCGAAAGCCCTTATCGTCAGGTCGAAACACTCCTGGACGGAGGATGGAGCCAAGACGATGGCCGAATGATCTCCGTGGGGTCCCCATCGAGCCATCATGACGTCGGCCTGGGCGGGTTTGGTGGCTAGCCCGGTACTCGGTCCCGATCTTTGGACATCGACTATGACGCAAGGCACCTCCGCCATGATCGCAACCCCGAGGTTTTCCATCATCAGTGAAAGCCCCGGGCCGCTGGTGGCGGTGAAGCTCTTGACGCCCGCCAGGCTCGCGCCGACGATGGCGGCCATGCTGGCCAATTCATCCTCCATTTGCATATACACGCCACCCACCGCCGGAAGGCGTCGGGCCGCCCGTTCGGCGATCTCAGAAGAGGGAGTAATGGGGTAGCCGGCAAAGTACCGGGCCCCGGCCGCGAGTGCACCCTCCAAGATGGCTTCGTTACCCTGGATAAATGATCTTCGCTCGGACAAGTGAAAACCTCCCCGATCAATCGAAACTTCGGTTGACTAGATCTATCTGGAGAGCCTCGGTCGAACCGGCCGACAGGGTGACCACGGCGCCGTTGAGCATCGTGGGCCCCGACGCGACCTTGAATCTGCCGGGAAGCTGTGTGTAGAACCTGTCGACTACGGTTTCGGAGTGGACACCCAGCACTCCCTCCGATGGGCCGGTCATGCCTATGTCGGTCACGTACGCCGTGCCGCCGGGCAGGATCCGCGCGTCGTTCGTCTGGACGTGGGTGTGGGTTCCGAGCACCGCCGTAATTCGTCCGTCGAACGCTCGGCCCATGGCGATCTTTTCCGAGGTGGCCTCGGCGTGAAAATCCACCAGCAAGGGAATCGAGGGCGTCCGACCGAAGGCTCGAAGCACATCCTCTAGGGACCTGAATGGACAGTCGAAGGCGGTATCGATGAACACCCTACCGTTGAGGTTTGCAATGATGACCTCTGTTCCCCGGGATGTTTGGAACACGCCGAAGCCGCGCCCCGGGGACCCGGGTGGATAGTTCGAAGGTCTCAAGATCCTGGGTTCCCACCGCACGTACTCTAAGGCTTCACGTTTATCCCAAACATGGTTGCCCGTCGTAATTACATCCACGCCCGCGGAGAAAATTTCTTCGGCCGTCTTCCTCGTAATTCCAACGCCCCCGGCGGCGTTCTCCCCGTTGGCGACAACCAGGGTCACAGATAGTTCCCTCCTCAGTCCCAGGAGGGCGCTCTTGAGGAGACGGCGTCCGGGCCGTCCGACCACGTCGCCGATGAACAGAATCCTCTCCGCAGTCTCGGTCATCACTGAGATACCCTCCTCACCCCAGCGGGTTTCGCCACGTGATGCCCTAATCCTCCGGAAAATTGGCGAGGACCCCCGCTATGAACGGAGGTCCCCGCGAACCATAGGATGAAATCGGATGAAGAGGGGATGGCTACTTGGCGTACTCCACGGCCCGGGTCTGCCTTATGACCGTTACCTTGACCTGGCCCGGATACTCCACTTGCTCTTCGACCTTTCTCACGATATCACGTGCCAATGCGTAAGCCTCGAGATCATCGATCTCGTCGGGCTTGACCATGATGCGTATCTCGCGGCCCGCCTGGATGGCGTAGCTTTCCTCGACACCCTGGAAGGAATCCGCAATATCTTCCAACTTCGATAGACGCTGGATGTAGGCCTCGAGGGTCTCCCTGCGGGCACCCGGTCGCGCAGCCGACAGAGCATCGGCCGCCGTGATGAGGACAGCCTCGACACTCTCGGCCTCGTAATCGCCGTGATGTGAACTCATGGCGGCAATCACTTCGTCCTTCTCTCCGTACCTGCGAAGCAGATCCCGTCCGATATCGACGTGGGTACCCTGGACTTCGTGGTCCACGGCCTTTCCGATGTCGTGCAACAAGCCCGCTCGCCGGGCGAGGTTGGTATTGCTTCCAAGCTCCGAGGCCATCAAACCCGCGAGGTGACTGACCTCCAGCGAATGTTGCAGAACGTTCTGTCCGTAACTGGAGCGAAACTTCAGCCTGCCCAGTAGTTCGGTGATCCTCGGGTGCAGTCCGTGAACACCGGCATCGTAGGCTGCCTGCTGACCGGTTTCACGGATCTGTTCTTCGATCTCGCGCCCGACCTTTTCGTACATTTCCTCGATGCGCGCCGGATGGATCCTTCCGTCGGCGACCAGCTTTAGCAGGGTCAATCTCGCCTTTTCTCGACGTATGGGATCGAAGCTGGAAATGACCACGGCCTCCGGGGTATCATCTATGATCAAGTCTACGCCGGCGAGGCTCTCGAAGGCCCTGATATTTCGGCCTTCCCGGCCTATGATACGTCCCTTCATATCGTCGCTCGGCAACTCCACCACGGATACCGTGCTATCGCTAACCTGGTCGGCCGCGCATCGCTGAATGGCGAGCGAAATTATTTCCCGCGCCTTCTTCTGGCCGGATTCCCGCGCTTCGGTCTCGATGTCACGAGCCAGTATCGCCGCCTCTCGGCGAGCACTCTTCTCGATCTCCGCCATTACCTCCCCCCGGGCCTCCTCGCGCGTCAGACCAGCGATCCTCTCCATTTCGCGGACGTGTTCGTCCAGGATCCGCTGTGCCTCGGCCTCGACCTCTTCGAGGCGCTCTTCGCGCTGCTTGAGGGCTGTTTCGCGTTGATCCAAACCCTCGAGGCGCCTTTCTACGGTCTCTTCCTTGCTGGACAATCTCCTTTCGGCCTCTTGGAATTCCGCGCGACGCTCGCGGATTTCCTCCTCGAACTCGGCACGCATTCCGTGGATTTCCTCTTTGGCCTGCAATACCGATTCCTTTTGCGCTCTTTCGGCTTCCTTAGTCGCATCATTCAAAATCCTAACGGCTTCGCGCTCGGCTGAGCCTATGCGCGCTTCCGCGACGGATTTCCTCAAGAGATAGCCTACAATAAGGGCTACGATCCCGACGGCTGCCGCTATCGCTACAACTTGCCCTGGGTTCAAAGGTGTGACACCTCCATCCTCGGGATGTTGGCGTACCTGTCCTATTTACAACAATAAAGCCGAGTCCATGGGACTCGGCCTGTGACCCTACCGCAAGGCGTACGGTTCGCACGTCCCCTCTCGGGGCATATCGGTTGTAATCCCCATAAACACCAATAACGACCGCGGACCGGCGGTCCCGCCGATAATATTTTTGGGCATTTCACCGAACATATCTTAAACCGTGCACCGGTAGAATTCAGAACAGGTGATTCCCATGCAAATTCTATCGGTCAGCGCCGGTCCATGTCAAGAAAAACGGACGCTTCAGTGCTCGTCCAGTAACCGCAGGGTTTTTCGAATCACGCTGTCGGGAAACCCTCTTCCCTTCAGGAATCGGTAATAGCGGGCCTGTATTCTCGGATCGTCACCGATGTTCGAGGGGGACGCGCCCCTGCCTTGCAAGGCGTCGAGGGCCATGGTCACCTCGGAGTCGAGATCGATAACTTCGTCGACGAGGCGCCTGGCGAGATCGTCGTCCAGGCCCTTCCTCTGGAGGTCGCGGACGATTTTTGCCCGCCCCTGTGGTTTCCGTTCGGTCACGTAATCCACGTACCGTCGACCGTAGGACTCGTCGTCGACCAAGCCCATTTCCCGAAGTTTAGAAACGACGGCGTCGGAGACATCCCTCGAATGCCCCCGACTGCAAATCTTATCCCCGATGGCAGCCGCCGGATAATCCCTGCGAGCCAGGAGATCGTAAGCGTAGGACAGGGCATCGCTGTATCCGGTGTCCCGCGATTCGGTGGCCACGATCACTCTTCCTCCATTGCCCGCATCCTGCGCTCTAAGCCGACCTTTTCGAGGATGGATTTCTCCAGTTCCTCCTTGTGCTCCGGATTCTCCGCCAGCCAGTTCTTGGCGTTCTCTCGCCCCTGGCCCATTCTCTCTTCTCCGAGGGAGTACCAGGCTCCGGATCGGGTGACTATATCGTGCTCGACCCCCAGGTCTAACAGGTCGCCCTCGCGGGATATTCCCTTTCCGTACATCAGGTCGAACTCTGCCTGGCGAAACGGCGGGGCCACCTTGTTCTTCAGCACTCGGGCGCGCACCTTGATCCCCAGTGTCTCGGTACCATCGCGCAACGATTCTATGCGTCTGACGTCAATTCGCACCGAGCAGTAGAACTTGAGTGCCCGGCCACCGGGAGTAACCTCGGGGCTACCGAACATAACCCCCACTTTCTCGCGTATCTGGTTGATGAAGATGACTATTCCCCGGGACTTGGAGATGGCACCCGTCAGTTTTCTCATGGCCTGCGACATCAATCTGGCCTGGAGACCGACGTGACTGTCCCCCATCTCCCCTTCGATCTCCGCCCTGGGAACAAGGGCGGCGACGGAGTCAACTATTACGACATCTACGGCGCTACTCTTGATCAATGCTTCGGCTATATCTAAAGCCTGCTCTCCCGTATCGGGCTGCGATATTAGAAGGTTGTCGACATCCACCCCGAGCCTGCGGGCGTAGCTGGCATCCAGCGCGTGCTCGGCATCGATAAAGGC
>SLGS01000188.1 GCA_007136565.1 Clostridia bacterium
CCCCTCTGTGCGATCATTGCCCAAGGTTACACCTTCCAGTTTAACAAAGGTGGGCCTGCAAACCGAGTTTCCCTCGGGGGGGGAGAGGCTCGAAAGTTATCCGCGGGGTGAAACCACCCCGCCGGAATCACCGGGAGGGCGACCGAAACCCGGCGAAAAATCCCTTGCAACTCCCCTATCCCCATCTTTCACCTTTCCCAATTCAAAAGGACCAATATCTCATACGATAGATATTTGTAGGACCGGGATCATCGCAGCTATGCTCCCGAGGCAAGATCGTTTCTCGCCCTCGGGGAAGCGGTCCCAGTCCGAGGGCGGAAGACACACCATGCATCGTGGGGGGCTTCGTCGTGAATAGACAGCGGAAGAACGAGGATCGGATTGCGCAGGCGGGCATCATGGGTACCCTGGGTACGGGGATGCTGATAATCGCCATCCTGGCCTTCGGTGTCACGGGCGGCATTCTCCTGCACACCCATTGGCCCTTCGGGGATGGGCCCGCGGACGCGCCCGACGCCGGCGATTACGGCCTGATCGTGGAACTCGGTGAACTCGTCACCAATATCGCCACCGAGGTCCCCGGTAGGGACAGATACGTTCACCTGGAAATCGACCTACTGGTCGAGGGCGATGCGACGCGCGATGCGCTCTCAGTCTACAGCAGCCCGATAAGGCGAGAAATCCTCTCCATAGTCCGCGGTACCAAAGTTTCCCAGGTCGAAGGTCGCGACGGGCTCGACCGACTCGCCGAGGAAATCGCGG
Source organism: Clostridia bacterium (assembly GCA_007136565.1). GTDB lineage: Bacteria > Bacillota > Sulfobacillia > SLMV01 > SLMV01 > CSSED11-154. The sequence goes on from SLGS01000188.1 coordinate 763, forward strand.
ACAGCATAAACGACATCATCGACCCCCTCGAGGTGGATGATGTCTTCTTCACAGAGTTCCTGATCCAATAGATAGGTTGCGGGGATGAGGGAAGCCCCCCATCCCCCGGGGGTCAACCCCGAGCGAAGATGTCGGGATCGACTTTGCGCATGGATGGCAATAGATCGCATATGAATTCTGAGACTACGTTATATATGGTCTCCCCGACCTCCGCGGATGCACGAGACGGCGGAATGGACGTATCCCCACCCGGGCTCAGATTGGGTTCGGGCATATCTCCGGATTCCGAGAAATCCCGGGTCCGAAGTCGAACGTGCAAGGGTACGCCTCTGTACTCGAAGGTGTGGGGATCGACCAGGACGAGTTCTTCGGGACCGAGTCCCTTGCTCTCGGGCATGGCGGCGATGTCCATGTCCACGAGCTCGGGGTCATACCCCAGCATCAGCGAGGTCTCGATCCACTCCCCGTGACCCGCGGGGCTGTACTCGGGCCGCAGCCTCGAAATTACGTCCCACCAAAGCACCGTGGCGGCGAATACCCCCTGGTTCCTCAATCGATAACAGAGGTTGTCGAGGGCACCCATGTTTCCGCCGTGGGCGTTTACGAATAGGATGTGCCTGGCCCCGTGGCGCACGTAATGGGAGACTATCTCCTCGAGGTAGGCAAAGAGTGTTTCGACGCTATTGGTGGACACGGTACCGGCAAAATCGGAGTGATACTCGGCGTATCCGAAGGGAATGGTGGGCGCAACGACGCACTCGTCGGACTTCTCGGAGATCATATCGGCCAACCTGTCCGCGACGAAGAAATCGGTCCCCAGCGGTAGATGCGGCCCGTGCTGCTCTATGCTACCGATGGGCACTACGACTACCTTGCCGCTACCGAGTTCTTCTTGAGCCCTGGGCCAACTAAGGTTTTGTAACTTCACTGTATTCCTCCCCTGTCGATGATGATGAAGCGCTAAACGGATCCTTCCCATGGGGATTCCTTCGCTCCTCGGCCCGGGAAACCTCCGAAACCGATGTCCGCGGGAGCCAAGATCACGCGAGCCAGGTGATGAGGAGGACACCCAGTACCGCCAGGGGTAAGTAACGACCCACGGTAATGACGAAGTACCCGAGGGAGCGATTCTTCATCCCTATCATCGAAACCAGGCGGCCCCGAGGGATCAACCAGGAAATGGCGGCCCCGGTGACGAGTCCCGCCGTTACGAGGATCTGGGTGGCCGCGAACATGTCCATCACGTCCAGGAAAGGCCGACCGGCCACGGACAGCTGCATGCTCGTAAAACTCAGGGCCGAGGGAGTCCCGAGCACCAGCAAAACGGCGGTGGTTATGTAAACCGCCTTCCTATATGGCACCGACAGTTCCTCCTGTATCGAAGCGGTGATGACCTTGAACCCTCCGACGCACGAACTGAGCGCGGCGGCAAAGAACATGACGAAAAACAGGGGAGCGATCAGGAAACCTATACCCATGGCATCGAAGGCCGTCGGTAGAGTGTTGAAGGCCAGTTCGCTTCCCGCGCCCGGGTCTAGACCGAAGGTGAAGACTATGGGGAACACCATGAATCCCGCGAGAAGGGCCATCGTCGTCTCGATCCCAGCGATGACCAAAGAAGAGCGCCCCACGGGCACACCGGGGCCGAGGGAACTGCCGTAGGTAATCAAGTAGCCCGATCCGACGGCTAGGGAATAGAAAGCCTGGCCCACGGCGAAAAGCCAGAGGCCGGGATCACTCATGAGTTGGAAATCCGGACTGAAGAGAAAGCTGATGGCCTCCGCCCGACCGGGGAGTGTGAACCCATAGATGGCCAGGCCGACCACGGTGAGGACCAACATCGGCATCATGAGCCGGGCAAACTATTCTATCCCGGCCACTCCCTTGACCACGATCCACCCGGAGAGCAGGGTCGTCACCAGAAAGAACCAAAGGGAATTATACCCGTCGGTAAACTGGTCGAAGGGCAGGATGCTCCCGGTGAAGCTGGAGAACGCATAGCCCAGCGTCCAACCGGTTATGACCAGGTAGTAGCTTATGATTATGGTAGTCAGCCCGACGACGACCCAACCGAACCAGGACGCCCGGGGATGAAGGTATCGAAACATTTCCACCGTGTTGCCTCGGCTCTGTCTCCCGAGGGTAAACTCTAGGATCATGATGGGAATGCCAATAATGACGACTGAAATCGCGTAAGCGAGGATGAAGGCCGCACCGCCGTTCTCCCCGGCCATATAGGGAAACCGCCAGAGGTTACCGAGACCCACCGCCGCGGCGGCTGCCGATAAGATGAAAGCCTTCTCCGAAGACCACAATGCCCTTTTTGGCGATTCGTCTATGCGAGTTCCCTCTTCGAGCAAGCCGATCCTCCTAACGTTGGGCGCGAACGATTCCGATCCTTGCGCTGGGGATTTAATACCATTTACCCCCGCTCCCTGGCAACCTCTCGGGGTAGGATATCGACTGGATATGGAGAAATCTCCCCTGGAGTCGAAAGCGATATCCATCCACCCGGGGGTGGGTGGCGCAAGCCCCAGCGCTTAATTGAAGAGAGGTGTTAGGATATTACCGACTCCATCGCACAATTCTCCGTGATGGCAATCCTCGCGGCCATGCTTATCTTGTTCGCCAGTTCGAGGGTCCGATACGATCTGGTGGCCCTAATGGGATTGATGACCGTGACCCTCATGGGCGCCGTTTCCCCGGGAGACGCTTTCTCGGGATTCGGACACCCCGCGGTCATCACCGTGGCAGCGGTATTGGTAATCAGCCGCGGTCTTTTGAACTCGGGATTGGTGGATGCCTTGGTCGCCATGGTCTCCCGGGTCGGCGACAACCTGTTGGTCCAGATCGCTGTCCTCACTTCGCTGGTTGCCGTCTGCTCCGCATTCATCAACAACGTCGGCGCCTTGGCACTCTTCATGCCCGTTGCGCTCAAGATAGCCTCGCGCTCGGGAAATCCGGCTTCGGCCCTGCTGATGCCACTGGCCTTCGGGTCGCTCCTGGGTGGATTGACCACCCTGATCGGTACGCCACCGAATATAATTATTGCCAATTTCCGTGCGGAAGCCGGATCCGAAGCGTTCCGCATGTTCGAATTCACTCCCGTCGGGATCCTGATAGCGCTGGCGGGATTGGCCTTTGTAATCCTAATAGGGTGGAGATTGGTCCCTATGCGCAAAGGCACCAGGTCGGTCGAAGATCTATACGATATCGGCGAATATCTCACGGAACTGAGGGTTACCGAGGATTCGAGCGTTGTGGGTAAGACCCTGCGGAGCATCGACGACGGTGACCGCGATATTTCCGTCGTCGCGATTGTGAGGGGCGACAGGAGGTTGCCGGCACCATCCCGCAGACGAATCCTGCGAGAAGATGACGTACTCATAGTGCGTGCCGATACGGACAATCTCAAGCACCTCACCGATGATCTCGGGATGGAGATGGGCGAGGACTCGAAACTCGCCGAGGATGCCGTGCAATCCGAGGACCTGGTCTTGATGGAAGTCGTAATTTCCCCCGGATCCCGGGCCGAGGAAAGAACCGCGACGGATCTTAACCTCAGGCGGCGTTACGGGGTCAATCTCCTCGGGGTATCCCGTCAGGGTAGTAGCCTCCGCGGTAGACTCGGGAATATTCGACTCAAGGCTGGAGACGTTCTCTTGCTTCAGGGCGGTGAGGATCCGATGGCGGACATACTGCCCGAAATGGGTTTCTTGCCGCTGGCGGAGCGTGGACTGAAGCTGGGCACGCCGAGGAGGTTGATAGTATCCGGTGGAGTCTTCATCGTAGCACTGGTCGCGGCGGCTCTCGGCTTGATGGCCGCCCAGGTGGCCCTCGTAACCGCCGCCTTGGTCATGGTCTTGATAGGCTTGATTTCGCCCAGGGAGATCTATGAGAGCATCGACTGGTCCATCATCGTTCTCCTGGGAGCCATGATCCCCGTCAGCGGCGCCCTGGAAAGCACCGGAGGAGCCCAGCTCATCGCCGATGGCCTGCTGCGTTTGTCCGCCAACGCGCAACCGTGGATGACCGTGACGATCGTCCTCGTGGGCACCATGTTCCTTTCCGACCTGGTGAACAACGCCGCCGCTACGGTTCTCGTGGCCCCCATAGCGCTGAGGGTCGCTTCGGGAATAGGCGCCTCTCCCGATCCCCTTCTCATGGCGGTGGCAATAGGTGCTTCCTGCGCCTTCCTAACGCCCATCGGGCACCAATCCAACACACTAGTTATGGGCCCAGGAGGATATCATTTCGGTGACTACTGGCGCATGGGATTGCCCCTGGAAGTGATCATAGTCCTGGTCGGTGTACCGGCACTACTTTGGATATGGCCGCTGGGCCTTTAATACGCCCCGGTCCCCTAGAAGGCCCGGGATGGCGTGATTCCCAATATTGAGACCTCAAGGATTCCGCTTTGACTTTCTGTGACCGATCTCTTTCGATATGATCTATACAGGAGGTGCTACGATGAAAGATGGATCCGGTAACTTCATTCTCGGTGTCTTCCTCGGAGCCCTGGTGGGCACAGCCGCCGGTATGCTGGTGGCCCCCCAAAAGGGCGAAGAGACCCGAGAGCAGATCAAGCAAAAGACCAGGGAAATGCATGACGAGATGCAGGCGGAAGCGGATAATCTCAAGGAAGAGTTTACTTCGGAGCTAAAGCGCCGCGCCGGGGAAGCCCTAAACTGGAGTACGCAGATGGTGGGAAAAATGGATCATAAGATCCAGGAGGTAGAGGGCCGGTTGTCGCAGATGCAAGAGAAACTCGATGAATCCGGTGAAGCAGAAGCCTAACACCCAAGCCTCCCAAAGCCTCGGATCGCAACCCAAGTGAACCCGCGACACTGGACCCCCGGCCCCGGATTTATAAATCCGGGGCCGGG
>SLGS01000149.1 GCA_007136565.1 Clostridia bacterium
ACCTAAGGATCTTACATCTGCACTCGGATCTCAGTAACCCCATGGGCCCCGAATTCAACTACCGGGAAGAATTCGAGAAACTGGACCTAGAGGCCGTGAAGAAGGACCTCTACGCCCTGATGACCGATTCGCAAGAGTGGTGGCCCGCCGACTACGGCCACTACGGACCCCTGTTCATACGTATGGCTTGGCATAGCGCGGGCACCTATCGACAAGGAGACGGACGCGGTGGAGCGGGATCGGGGTCTCAGCGCCTCCCGCCCCTGAGCAGTTGGCCCGATAACGCGAACCTGGATAAAGCACGCCGGCTGCTTTGGCCCATTAAGCAGAAATACGGCCGCAAGATCTCTTGGGCCGACTTGATGGTCCTCGCCGGTAACTGCGCCATCGAATCGATGGGGCTCGAGACCTTCGGCTTCGCCGGCGGTCGCGAGGACGTCTGGGAGCCCGAGGAGGACATATACTGGGGATCGGAAGACGAGTGGCTCGGCGACGACCGATACTCGGGCGACCGCGAGTTGGAAAACCCACTGGCGGCCGTTCAAATGGGTCTCATCTACGTCAACCCCGAGGGTCCAGACGGCAATCCCGATCCGGTGGCCTCCGGGATCGACGTCCGCGAAACCTTCGCCCGGATGGCGATGGACGATTACGAGACCGTCGCTCTGATCGCCGGCGGGCACACGTTCGGCAAGTGCCACGCCGCCGCGGATCACTCGTACATGGGCCCGGAACCGGAAGCGGCACCCATGGAGCAGCAGGGGCTCGGCTGGAAAAGCAGCTTCGGTACTGGCAAGGGTGGCGATGCCATCAGCAGCCCCATAGAGGGTGCGTGGAAACCCAACCCCACGAAGTGGGACATGGGATACCTCAAGGTCTTGTTCAAGTACGACTGGGAGCAGGTAAAGAGTCCGGCCGGGGGTAACCAATGGGTGGCCAAGGACGTCGAAGACGAAGATATGGTGGTAGACGCCCACGATCCCACCAAGAAACACCGGCCCATCATGACCACCGCGGACCTGTCACTCCGATTCGATGATAAGTACGAGCCCATCGCGCGCCATTTCCTCGAAAACCCCGACGAGTTCTCCGACGCCTTCGCCCGCGCGTGGTTCAAGTTGACGCACCGCGACATGGGCCCGCGGTCACGCTACCTGGGGCCCGAGGTTCCCGAGGAAGACCTGATCTGGCAGGATCCGGTACCCCAAGTGGACCACGAGCTGATCGACGAAACCGATGTCGCGGACCTAAAGGCCCGGATATGGGAATCCGATTTGACCATTGCGGAACTGGTCTCCACCGCCTGGGCATCCGCATCCACCTTTCGCGGCTCCGACAAGCGCGGCGGCGCGAACGGAGCACGCATTCGTCTCGCACCTCAGAAGGATTGGGAAGTGAACCAGCCCGATCAACTGGCCCGGGTATTGGAAATCCTCGAGGAGATTCGAAGTGAATTCAACGATGCCCAGGCGGGAGATAAGAAGATCTCCCTGGCCGATCTCATCGTCCTCGGCGGTTGTGCAGGCATCGAACGGGCGGCCGCAAACGCCGGCCACATGGTGTCCGTACCCTTCTCCCCTGGACGGACGGATGCCACCGCGGAGCAGACGGACGTGGAGGCATTCTCGGTGCTGGAGCCGGTGGCCGATGGCTTCCGCAACTACCTGCAGCGGGAATTCTCGGTTACCGCCGAGGAACTCCTGGTGGATCGGGCCCAGCTGCTAACGTTGACCGCGCCCCAGATGACAGTCCTGCTGGGCGGCATGCGCGTGCTCAACACCAACTACGAGAAGTCCCCGCACGGTGTCTTCACCGAGAATCCGGAAACTCTAACCAACGATTTCTTCGTGAACCTGCTCGACATGGGTACGGTTTGGGAGCCGATCTCCGAAGATGAAGGTACCTTCGAAGGTCGCGATCGCGAGACGGGAGAACTCCGCTGGACCGCTACCCGTGCCGACCTCATCTTCGGAGCGGATGCCCAGCTACGGGCCGCCGCGGAGGTCTACGCGTGTCAGGATTCCCGGGAGAAGTTCCTCGATGACTTCGTGGCCGCCTGGAACAAGGTAATGAACGCCGATCGTTTCGATCTCTGCTGAACGCAGGCAGGATGCCTCCCGTGGCCGCCGGTGGTTCTCTCCGCGGCCGCGGGAGGAAAAGAAGATCCCCAGATATCGTGCTACTCCCACATCTTCGAGCGATCACATTGGATTATCCATAGGAGCGGATTCCGTTTCCTTATTCGGGAACAGTTTCCGTGACCACTAACCATGACCAAAAGTTACGGTGGAGGGACGAGAATCCACCGTGATTCTACAGTATGCACCAGACAGCGTAGGGCTCGAAAACCCGTGCAGGGGTAACCTGGCCATTGTTACATCGAATTGATGCATCTCGATCCACGCTTCGAGTAGGTCCATCGGGACTTGTTATCTCAAAGCCGGGTTCAGGTGGGAGAGTCGGATAGATGGTATCATAACCCGTTGAAGCGTGAATTCTTCCCTTTGCCTGCTCGTACCGCTACATGGGCATTTCCGGCACGATCTTCAACGCACTCAACTCAAAGGCCGAGGATCTAGTTCGTTGCCCTCTTGTCCGCTCAAACCGCGGTACCTGAAGCGGCGGAAACCATCGCTCTTAGGCTGCAATGAGTAATTCAACCCGATGCAACAAACGGATGATGCGGGTCCCGTAGCATTTCCGGAGGACAACCGGTCTCCGACGAAATCGCTAGAATGGCCGTGCGCTGCAACTCACGCTCTCGCCCCTCGTGTTCACACACCATACGAACGGACCGCTCCCTGACCTCCCGGGGCAGTTCAACATGGATCTTCTCCGGTGATAACGTTTGTAAACGCGTCAAGAATGCGCGAGGTCTTAGATTTCTCCTATCACTCTCACGAAGATTTCCACGACCTCGGGATCAAATTGTGTTCCCTTGCCTTCTCGGATTTCGTCCATGGCTTCTTCGTGAGTCATGGCAGAACGATAGGGTCGGTCGTTGGTCATGGCATCGTAGGCATCTACAACGGCCAATATTCGGCACTCGATGGGTATATCGAAACCGGCTATCCCCAGGGGATAGCCCGAGCCATCCCAGTGCTCGTGATGTTGCAGTATTAAATCGGCGATGTGAGCCAGATCTCGAGACGACGACGCTATTCGGAACCCTACCCGCGGATGCTGGCTCATCGTCAACCATTGCTCAGCACTCAGGCGACCGGGTTTATTGAGTATGCTATCCGGCGTCCCGGCCTTGCCCAAATCGTGGACCTGGGAAAGAAGGGAGAGGTTGGACATCTGATACGAGGATAGACCCATTTCTAATCCGACGAGGTGGGACAACTTATCGAGCCTATCCGCGTGTCCTTTGGCCACGTAATCCTTCCCAGCCAAGACTGCCATTACGGTGTGAATTATCCCGCCACCTTGACCCTGATTCAGTTTTTCGTGATACATCCGGGCGTCCGCCTCTATCAACGTCTCCGCCAACCCGCCCGTAGAGTCGCGTGTAGTGGCAACACCCAGTGATATGTTGAGGGGTATGTCGGGATTGGCCTCGTTGTGGTCGGCGAGGGCAGCATTGATTCGCCGAGCTACCGATTCCGCCGTTGTGGCGTTGCTTCCGGGTAGTAGGACAATGAACTCATCCCCGCCCACTCGTGCCACCACGTCCCGGGAGCGGACGCAGTCATTGATAATCTTCGACGCCAGCACCAACATCTGGTCGCCGCTGTCATGCCCCATCGTATCGTTGATTAATTTCAGCCCGTCTACATCCAAGGAGATTATGCTTATCGGATCCGACGGACCTATGTCCAACCGAGTTAACTCTTCCTCAAAGCGAATCCGGTTATACAGACCCGTCAGGACATCATGCTTGGCAAGATACTCCAGGCGCCGTTCGTAACGTCGCTGCAAAGTGACATCCAGCAAGCTGACCATCGTGCGAGGCTGCCCGCCCACCGTGATGCAAGTCGTTGAGATCCAAAAATGGCGTTTCGTTTCACCGTCGAAGTCAACTATCGGTACCATGACCTCTTCTTGGTGATGACTACATCCTGTTTGCAATGTATCCTGGATGATTCTGCGCAAGCCGCAGGTTTCACACGGACCCGGGCGCGCTAGATCGTCGGGAGGTCGATGAGCCTGGCAACAGCCGAGGATCTGATCGAACCGCTTACCCAGCAATTCTTCCCCGGATGAGCCCGCGAAATCGCGGGTGAAGGCGTTGGTCTTGGTGATTCTCAAATTCTCATCCAAGATAACTATCATCAAGGGTGCATTATCATATATGGCTGATAATTCCTCTTCTCTGTCTAGCAGGGCCAGTTCCGCTCCCCTATGGGAGGTGATATCGCGAATGAAGCAAACTACTTCGTCGGGTTTCTCGCTCCGGATAATGTGGGCGATGAACGAAAGATCGCCGGCCGGAGTAGATAGGGTGTACTCCATCGCTTGCGCTGTACCTGTTTCGATCACTCGCGAGATGAGAGACAGGGCCTCTTCCGCGATTTCGCCCGGCAATACATCGGCAATGTTCTTCCCAAGGACGTTTTCGCGGGGCGCTGGAAGTTTATCCTCATCTTGAGTGACGATTTCTAAGTACTGCCCCTTATCATCCAATCGCACGGTGAACTCCGGGATAACGTTGACTATGGTCCGGACCCTATCCCTGAGGGATTCAACGGGGCTGGCCTGTCCAATATCGGGTATTTCCACCACCCAATGCCCATGCACCTTCTCTGCCGACAGTTCACCTCGGCGGATCCTTTCCCGGACATCACCTCTACCAATTCCAAGAATCTCCGCAGCCTCAGGAATCTTCACTCGCCTCAATTCCCTCACCCTCTTCCATCCCCGGCAGCGAGTGCATATTCCCCAATTCGCCAAACGGAAGTCGTGTCCTTGGTTGGCGCGAGCGCTTTGCCCCTCGGTTGGGGTCACCCCGGTCGGCGACGGCAAGAGCCCCCCAGCGAAATCCCCCTTCAGAGGGGAGCACCACTCCCGTTCAAGATATTGCGGCAAGCCAGAACGGATTGTTCGAAGGGAAGACGATGAAGTTTGAGAGGAGTCATCACGATCCCCGGCGCTGTGTCATCCACTCACAACGCAAATCCACGGATCCGGTGGCGGGATTCAATCAATGGACTGGAGGACCGGGGGCGGTTGAGATCACGGGAACATTCTCGAAGAATCCCCTTAGCGAGTACTTACAGTGTCCGGTGCAGGTTCCGGACGTTACCTTGTCCCCACGCCGTCCGATCCTGACTCAAGTACGTCATACGAAACATGTCCAGGATCACTGGCATCGGGGTGTGAAGCATATGTCCCGGAATCCACCGACTGCTAAAGGACGCCTTGATATGTCCACTCGTAGGTAACCTATCGCGGCCGTTCACACATAACAAATCTTGACGCTCGCCCGTACTCTCCGACTGTACTTAATACATGAGATGCCGTAAACTGAAACACGGCATACTTACCCTTTATCGTAATGAAAGGAGCTCATAATGTGAATCCCAATGACGATATCACCATCGCAACCACGGAAATTCTTAAGTACATGTGGCGGCACATACGGGCGGGGGATGACCCGCTCGAGGTCATGTAC
>SLGS01000104.1 GCA_007136565.1 Clostridia bacterium
ACCCCCCGCTTTCCCTCCTGGGCGGGGGGTCCTCGATGTGGGCGCGGTAGGGATTGAACCTACGACCTCGTGAATGTGAGTCACGCGCTCTTGCCACTGAGCTACGCGCCCGAAAATGTATGGTCATAATAATCGAGACACTTCGAGGTGTCAATACACCGAGTGGCGCGAACCGGTTCTCCGCACACTGGGTGACGAAACCGAATGCCAATGAACGAAAGACAGATCGTCCCCGGGATAAACCGATAATCCCGGGGACGATTCTAACACCACCAACTTGTATTGCTATTCCTCTGTAGTGTTAGTCCTTTCGATGCTTACAGTCTTCACATCGTGTACTTCCTCGTTGACGATGGCCCTAAGATCGACCGATTCCACCTCGGACTCCCCGCTGACGATCAGGTGACCTCCATCCGAATCCCAGGAAACGCCACCGTAGCCTTCACCCTCCTCGCCGAGCAACCAAACCACGGTCACTCCTCCCAAATCCTGTCCGTGCTGATCCAGGACTTCGGCCGAGTAGGACGCCGACACTTCTTCATCGTCCTCGGAAATCTCTATCGTGTCGGGACCCGATATCCGGACTTCCCGAGGAATCGGGGAGTAGACTAGTACTACGATGGAGTCCTCCATATCCAGATCGTCGTTACTCACGGTTAGAACGAAGGAAATCTCATCACTACCGATGGAGCCTATGGACACGGTGCCATCTTCGAAGCCGATGTCGGTGTGGTCAGATTCTAGGCGCCAATCGAAATCGAAGCCCTCCATCGGGAATCCCCGCTCATCCACGATACGAGCCGAATACTGGAGTTGCAGACCTCCATCGAGATCTTCCTCATCTACGGTCACGTAACTCTCTCCGACGATCTCCAGACTCTCAGGGATTCCCCGGTAAACTTGCACGGTGATCGTCGTATCGAGGTCAGATGAGGTGGCCGTAACGGTGAAAACACCCGGAGTTTCCGGTATCCTGACCTCTAATTGATCCCCGTCCACCGAGTAACCATCTTCACCGAAATCAAAATCTTCGGATTCAATCGCCCAATCCGGCGGCGAAGACTCGACGACCATCCCCATCTGATCGAATACCCGAGCCTCGTAGGACACCGTCTGTTCGGCGTCGCCCTCTTGGTCACTCAACCGGATGAAGTCGGGTCCGAGGATCTCGATGCCGCTGGCTTCGGGTAGGTAAAGCGCAACTGCAATGGTGGCGGAGTGTTCCGAGATATTCCCCTCATCTTCGTACTGACACCCGGCCAGGATCTCAATCGTTCTATCCTCCGCCTCGTTGCTAACGGTCAGGATACCATCCTGGTCGATTGCCACACCGGCGACCTCACCGTCGATATCCCACTCGATGACGCCCTCGTCGTGAACGGGGCAAGTCGCTTCGTATCGAGCCGTAGTGGAACCCTCCAGGGGAATGGCGACGGCATCGGGACCATCGATAACCAAAGCCCCATCTTCCGACTCGCCCTCGTCATCACCTTCAAGGGCATCCGAAAACCGCATCATGATACCCGGAGGTAGGACATCCCGACCTACCAAGCCGGGCGGAAGTCCTCCCTTATCCTGCAGTCCCGGGGGAATACCCTTATCGCGGAGTCCCGGCGGAACCCACGTCGAGTCGTCGGACTCCCCGTTGGATCCGATTCCCAAAGGACGCCCGGAATTACCTCTACCGCGCCCGCCCGCCGATGCCGGCGGCGCGGCCACGGCGACCGACACGATCAAAGATAATGCAATGGCGACCGTCAAAATGATTAGTACCGTCTTGCGTGAATGTCGCATTTTTCTCCTCCCAGTCTTCATAATGACTGTGCGGAGCGCAGAAGTTTCTGGATTCAAAAACAAAAACGCGCTCCATTTCGGCAACCTGGCGATCCGCAAGCGGCGGACCCATGGCTTTGCGCCCCCACCTCGCGATGGGTTTGCCCTTTCGATGAGCACGAAGACTCATCTCGATTGTCATGCCACGATAAGATCATATCCTCTATGAACAAAGGAGTAAAGTATCGCCGGCGCTCTCCACGCTTGTCGTCGCACGCGGCTGACCTGTTCACTTAATCCGGCGAAATCTCGGTTCGTGCCGACCAAACCGCCCACGGAGCAAGCCACCCGTGACAACTCACTGCCCGATGGCGGACAGGAGGGCGTGTTCGATTGATTTTTGAAGCGCTATGCTGGATACCGTCGCTCCAGCGACTCCGTCCACGGCCGCAGACTGCTCGTTGAGTACAGAACGGATCAACTCGTCGGCGACCTCACTGCGGTAGAATCTGTGCGGTTTCACTACGACAATTTCGACCATACGCCCGTCCTCGATCTTTACCTCGACCTCGTTGGACCACCGGTAGCCTTCGAAGACGCCACGATACACTCCGTCGGACAAACCGGAGACGGGTACCTCGTTGACGGTTATATCCGCCATTTCATCCAATCCACGGGATAGGTAATAGAAGATACCCGCGATTCCGAGCACCAGGACCAAGCCCACTATGCCTACGATCTTCAAGACGCTCCTTCGAGGTTTCATTAATTCGAGTCCCTCCCCGGGGTTGTGGATGAACACACATTAAATCAATCCGAGACCCGCCACAAGATAGGGCCCGAAACCGGCATCGTCTTGCGGCCTACCTCCCGGTACTCGGCCTCTTAGGCTATAGGGGATTGCGACCGGGAGCAACCCGATTTCCCGGCCCAGGAAACGAGGAAAGATCAAGAGGATGTGACGAGAATTGTCGAATCCCTCATCGACCCAACCGGTATCGTGGATAACCGCGATGAGGGTATCGTGCCATGCGGCGGGCTGGGGGGGAACGATAAGTGCTTCGATGCGATGCCGATGTTCCTCCGAGTACCGCGGTCAAGTGTGCCGTGGAAAGGCTTGCGGAGGCGCGGGCGTAGGGCTTGGGGCGACGGATTCCGGGATACGGCACGGTGCGAATCAGTGGAGGATGCCCGATCGAAAGAGGTAGTGGATCGATGATGCCCGCCAGCAATCGCACCGCTAGCCTTAGACCCCACCGCTACTGTGTTCCGCAATGCTGGAGTTTCTGGAGTACGAGGAGATCTCCGGGCATCGGGTGCTCCGAATACCTCCCCTCGATGACATACTAACTCCCGGCGCCAACGGTCGCCTCCAGTTCGCCTTCTTTCCTGGGAAACCAGTGGCCCGTGCGATTGACAATGCTGACCAGCGCCAACATCACCGGCACCTCGACTAACACGCCCACCACGGTGGCCAAAGCCGCCGGAGAGGCTAACCCGAACAGCGAGATTGCCACGGCTACAGCGAGCTCGAAGAAGTTACTCGCACCGATGAGTGCGGCGGGTGCGGCCACATCCCGACGGACTCTCCAGAGTCGAGCCCAGATATACGCAACGAAGAATATCAGGAAAGTCTGAACTATCAAGGGAACCGCTATGAATAATATGTGCAAGGGATTACTCAATATTACCTCACCTTGGAAGGAGAAAAGCAGTATCAGGGTCAGAAGCAGACCGTAAGTGGTCAGATTACCCACTCGCGGTAAGAAACTGTCCCGGAACCACCTTTCACCCCGTCGATGGATCAAGTGTTTTCGTACCAGGTATCCCGCGCTCAAGGGCACCACTATGAACAAGACCACCGAGGCGACGACGGTATCGTAGGGAATCGGTATCGCGGAGACACCGAGCAGGAATACTACTATGGGAGCGTACGCAACCAACAGGACGAGGTTGTTGACGGCGACTTGAACGAGGGTATACCCGGGATTACCATCCGTTAGGTAACTCCACACGAACACCATGGCCGTACAGGGGGCGGCACCGAGTAGAATGGCCCCGGCCACGTACTGTGACGCCAATTCGCCCGGAATCCACGCCGAGAAGACGTGCTGTAGAAAGAAATAACTGATGGCAAACATACTGAAGGGCTTGATGAGCCAGTTGGTGACCAAGGTGACCACCAGGCCGCGAGGATTATCCTTTACTCCGCGTACGCTATCGAAATCGACTTTGAGCATCATCGGAAAGATCATCATCCAAATCAGTACCGCAACAGGTATAGACACCTGACCGATCTCCCAAACACTCAGTGCTGCCGGAATGGCCGGGGCAAAATACCCCAGGGAAACCCCCAAGACGATGCAAAGGGCCACCCAAAGGCTCAGGTACTTCTCGAAAAACCCCAACCCTCCACCACTGGCATCAGTATTTTCGGACACCGAACACCGCTCCTTCCCTAGCGTCGACTGACAAATCCCAGAATCCACAATAAGCCTATAAGCATATTCCTAATTTGGCAAGCGCATTGGCTGTAGCAAATGGCGAACGAAACAATTGCCCAGGCGATCCGGGGTCCGAATCTCGCCCTCGCTCGATCCCAAGGCATCGAGCACTTGGCCCGGTGGCGGTTTGTTGGAGCGAGGTCCTCCCCGCGCTCCGCTTGATGCATCCGAACCCCGGGTCAACATTCCCCTACCGGGAGATCCATTTTCCCCACTCGAACCCGGACCGCAGCGGCGAGAGAGATCTCATTTGAAGGCCCATGATACCCCCGACGACAACGACGCTTTCGCGCATCCCAATCACCCGGTGAAGATCGGGCGAGAATAGCCCGAAACGCGGATGAAGAAGCCTACTGCCACCGGCATATCGTGATGACATTTCACCCGGCCAAGGGAAGGATGTCACACTGAGGGTGATGGACATGAGAGTAAAGGATCCGATGGAGGGAGCTCGCTCGGCGTAGCACCGAAGACACGGTGCGGCGAGGGGCATCACCCCTTCATTTGCGCTCTCGAGAACCCGCCTTGGGGCTCAACTTGAAGGGTACGGTGACCCGGTCACCGCGGTCGAAGGCGAGTTTGTAAGCCAAGAACGCGGCGGCCAGGGCGGCTGCACCTATAAGCTCGAGGGATTCTTCCAGGAGAAAATCCATGATGTAAAAGCCGATGGGTCTCCCCTGCTGCGTCGGCACAAAGGATGCCTCGAAGGCTTCCAACACGCCAGCAGTGCGAAGTAAAGCGGCGCCGGCTCGATCGTACCAACTTCCGATATGCCGGGTGACCGAAGCCAATGAGGCAAGAGCATAAGCGGAATATCCCACCAGGGTGTACGCCCGGGTAACGCGATCGACCCAGAGGAACCTCCAGTATCGGTAGAGCGCATAGATCATGACGGCTCCCAGTAGGCCGAAGAAAGCGAACTCGATGCCCATGCCCAAGGCCATGCTGTCGGTCCCGAGGGCGAGCCTGGCGTAGAACTTTATCTGGTGGCGAAGATTGCCGGCGTCTTCGAGTAACATCAGCGTCGTCCCCACGCCGAGCAGAACGAACAGGTGTGAAGGACCCCGGTATCCACCCCGTCGAAGCCCTCCCGAGAGGTAGAAACAGGTCCCGGCGGCCAGCGCCAGATAACCCCACTGCAGCATCTCCGTGGGACTTCCTTCCATGAATAGGTAGTACCACACGAAGGGCCTTTCGGCACCCCTGAGGGCCAGTCGATGTCCGAGGGATAGGAAGCCGTGGACGTCGCCCAAGTACGATATCATCCAGGCGAAGACCAGGTACGCCAGGGCGAGGCCGAACAATGTTCTCGGGAGGCGT